>NZ_KB291509.1:0-1260 GCF_000318315.2 Capnocytophaga sp. oral taxon 324 str. F0483
AAACTAAGGTTGTAAGGAACATTTTTAACTATCTGAATAAGAATACATTTTTGAAGGATCTCCTCCGCAATGGATTACAATTTCTTTAATTATTTCATCTTGTAAACCATAACAAAATCGCCTTTTAGGGATTTTATAGCCTTTCAATCCTTCTTCTTTTATGTATGTCAATAGTAATATTGATGCTATTAATATTACATACATCATCACTTGTATGCCATTGAGATTTCTTGAAAAAAAATGTTTAAAGTTAAGCTCTTGCTTTATAAAACGAAAATACTGCTCTATCTTCCAACGATTTCTATAAATTCCGGCTATTTGCTCATCACTAAAATCATCGGTTAAGTTACTTAAAAACAGTATCTTTTCTTCTTTAATTTCTCCTCTCTTCTCATCCTTCTTTAGCAGTCTACCCTCTATCAAACGAAAGGTTTTTTTGTCTTGTTTTGACTTTTAGTGAAAAGATGTACTTTCTGACTGCTAATTAGGCGCAGATGCTCATCTTGCTCATCTAATTTCTTTACTTGACTCCCTTCTGCTAAAATATACTTTGAGTCTTTGTAAATTCGGGTGACAAAATATTGAGTCTGCTCATCTGAAAGCTCATCCATTACCTTTCTGTCTTTCATCCCTCTGTCGAACACTGCTATATCTTTCTTATCAGCAGTATGTTCCTTGAGAATATCACCAAGTGCTAAATCTTCACTTATCATTTCTTGTTGGTGATGAATTTTACACTTGAATGGTAAGTTTGAAAATCCAATGGTGAATTTTAAGCTTAGCTTTCCTTGCTCATCTTTTTTATTCTTCTGTCCATTTTGCATTCCTAAATGCAGTAGTTTGGATGAGATACTCACTATTGTAGAATCATAACTACTTATTTTAGAAGTAATTCCTTCTTCTAAAAAAGGTGCATACTTCTTTACGCAATAAGCAAAAAGTCTTTCAAAGAAAACTACATTTATTTTAGCAATCCTTTCTGCAATGCTACTATGTGATATGACTTTAGTAAGTGATATCTTAGCAATCATTTTAAAGAAATTTGTGATATAAAAGTTTTCAAAAGTTCTTAGACTAGCTCTATCATCTGTCAAAGCACCGAAAATTAGCAACTTAAATATTTCTATTCCTTTAAGTTTTTTGCTATATTTATCGACTCCTGTTTCTTTTACAAGAAATTCTAACTCTTTATCTTCTATCTTAGAAAAGATATTTGAAATTCTTTTTCTATTCTTTATTATAGTGGTCATAACTTTTTTT
>NZ_KB291510.1:0-8387 GCF_000318315.2 Capnocytophaga sp. oral taxon 324 str. F0483
AGGTGATAGGCCTTAGGCCATAGGCACTAGGGGGTATATGACGGAAAAGGGAAGGGATAATTAGAGAATTAGCAAATTAGAAAAATAGAAAATTAGGAAATTAGTTGGAGAGACTCTGAGAGGCTTCTCCAACTATTAGCTACATTGGGTGCTTATATCTTCATATTTAAAAAGTTGGGAATTACGGTGTCGGCGGCTTTAAGAACTTCGGGATTGCCGACTCCTATTACTTTCATTCCGGCACTCTTGGCGGCTTGTACGCCTGCGGGAGCGTCTTCGAATACGCAACAATCAGCAGGGGGAAGCCTTAAACCTTCGGCGGCTTTGAGGAATACTTCGGGGTTGGGTTTGGCTTTGCTTACCATTGTGCCATCGACAATAGCATCGAATAGGGGGAGAATGCCGGTGCGCTCCAACACTAAACGGGCATTACGGCTTGCGGAGCCCAAGGCTATCTTTTTGTGATGGGCTTTGAGGAGCTGTAAGAAGTTTAACACACCAGGGAGTAACTCGGAGCTATCGATACTACTGATTTGCTCTAAGTACAATTTGTTTTTGCGCAAGGCGGTATCGGTAAAGTCGGTTTCGGAGAGTGTTTTGCCTGCCCATTGAAGGATTTGGTGCAAGGAGACTTCGCGCCCGATGCCTTTCAGCTGTTCGTTATGCTGAGGAGTGAGCTCAAAATTGAATTCTTTGGCGATGGTTTTCCACGCGATATAGTGGTATTTTGCAGTGTCGACGAGCACACCATCTAAGTCGAAAATATATCCTTTCATTTTTTTAGTTACTTGTTGCGTCGGTCTTCACCCCAGAGTAGTTTATAGCGCAGGGTGTTTATAAAGCTGTCTCCGTCGAGGCGTATCATTTTCACGACAAAGGGAGCTTTACGGACTATAATGGAGTGTTTGTTAGCAATGGGCTTGATATGTGAGTCGAGCGACATTAAAAACTTCTTTTCTCTGCCTGACACAGTGAGTTTTACTTCGGTATCTTCGGGGATTACCAGCGGGCGCGCATTGAGGTTGTGAGGGGCGATGGGGGTAATCACAAAGTTTTTGGCGGTAGGGAGTATTACAGGTCCGCCACAGCTAAGGGAGTAGCCTGTGGAGCCTGTGGGGGTGGAGATGATGAGCCCGTCAGCCCAATAGGAGGAGAGGAAATCGCCGTTGAGTTCAGTATCGATAGTAATCATAGAGGCGGTATCTTTACGAGTAAAGGTTATTTCGTTCAGAGCGAAGTTCACAGGGGCTACGGGTTCGCCTGTATCGGCGTAAACGGCTTCGATAACGGAGCGTTCTACTACTTTGTAATTTCGTTCGCGGAGTTGTGTTAGTACGTTTTTCAGGTCGTCTTTATGTGCATTTGCCAAGAAGCCCAAGCGTCCTGCATTGATACCGAGAATGGGGATTTGCAGGTTTCGTACATAAGTAACCCCTTTGAGCAATGTGCCGTCGCCACCAATAGTGAGCATTACATCGTAAGAGGAGTTGAGGTCTTCGAAGGAAGCAAAAGATTTTGCTTTGAGGAATTGCTCGGAGCGATCGTTGAGGTCGCTGAGGATTTCGCGTTCTATAAACACCTTATCGGAGGGCAAAAGAAGGGTAAAAAGCTCATTGAGAATGGCTTCGTTTTCCTCGGAGTACTGACGTATATAAATAGCAATCTTCATTTTAAGCAGAAAACTAAGAATTTTTGGCAAAGATACAACTTTTGAAGAAAAAGAGGGTATTTAAGAGGTTTTATTTTGGGTTGGGCGAGAGAAATTAAACCTTTAAAGAAGTATGGTTTACGTTATAGAAGCTGAATAAAAATCAAGGCTTCACCTTGTGAAATTGGTGAGTTCTTTTGCTTATTGTTTTTTCTTGTTTATCTCAGAATAAAGCAGTACATTTGCACTCGTGATTCGTTATACTAAAATAAATTAAATGGATTTTGAACGTATCAAAGAAAAGCTAGCTATCCTTGCTGATGCTGCCAAATACGATGTGTCTTGCTCGAGTAGTGGGAGTGCTCGTAAGGCGGTGAAAGGTGAATTAGGCAACGCTGCGAACTTCGGTATCTGCCACTCGTTTACTGAGGACGGCAGGTGTATTTCTTTGCTCAAAATCTTACTTACGAACCACTGTATCTACGATTGTATTTATTGTGTGTCGCGACGCAGTAACGATATACAGCGCGCTGCTTTTAGTGTGCAGGAAGTGGTAGACCTTACTATTAATTTCTACCGACGGAATTACATTGAGGGGCTGTTCTTGAGTTCGGGAGTGTTCAAAGACCCTAATACTACGATGGAACGATTGGTGCGTGTGGCTAAGAAGTTGCGGACAGAAGAGCGCTTTAACGGTTATATTCACCTAAAAACAATACCTGGGGCAAGCGAAGAACTGATTCACGAAGCAGGACTTTATGCCGACCGTCTGTCCGTTAATCTTGAAATACCTACCAAAGAGGGGTTGAAACTGCTTGCGCCAGAGAAAGACCACCGGCAGATGCTTACCCCGATGCAACAGGTGAAAAACGAGTTGGCAATGCATTCGCTTGAAAAGAAGAAGTTTAAGCATACGCCTAAGTTTGCGCCTGCCGGACAGACCACCCAAATGATTATAGGCGCGACTGACGAAACCGACCATAAGATTATAAAGGTTGCCAGCTATATGTATGACAAGCTTGAAATGAAGCGGGTGTATTATTCGGGTTATGTGCCGGTATTGCAGGACAGTAGGTTGCCGTCTATCCACAGCCAAGTACCCATAGTGAGAGAAAACCGCCTATACCAAGCCGATTGGTTGATGCGTTACTACGGCTTTGCTCCTGATGAGATTTTAGATGCTCGGCAACCGTTCCTCGATTTGGAGATAGACCCTAAATTAGCGTGGGCATTGCGTCACCCTCATCTTTTCCCCGTAGATGTGAACACGGCTCCGCGTGAAATGCTCTTGCGCGTTCCAGGGGTGGGAGTACGGTCGATACAGAAGATACTTGCGGCGCGTACTTTTCAGAAGCTCACATATTACTCGCTCAAACAGATAGGGGTAACCTTAAACAGAGCAAAATACTTCATTACTTGTAGCGGGGCTACGCCGTTGGCAGGCACTATGGAGCCCGCCAAACTTCGCCATTTGCTTATCGCTAATAGCCACAACAAGCATAAGGAGCTTTTCGGTGAGCAGTTGTCGTTATTTTGATTAATAATTCTGTGTAAGCGATGGGTTCTTCTCCATTACGTCCTTAGGAAAGGGAACGATGTACATAGGCGAATTGGGAGGCAGGGTATAGGTGCGTTGCGGTACAGTGGTATTCACCAGAGGGAAGGTGCGTTGCAAGGTTTTGGCATAAGCACTCTCGGTGTTCAATCGTTTTAAATCGAAAAAGCGATTAAAGCCCATAGCGAGCTCTCTACGGCGCTCGTCGATGATGAGTTTTACGGTCTCCTCAGTAGTAGCAGGGGTAGCGAGGGTCGCACCACTGCCTTTTATGCGTTTGCTACGGAGGATATTTACGGTTTGCATCGCCCCACTGAGGTTGCCCAAGCGCGCTTTGCACTCGGCTAAAGTAAGGTACATCTCACCTGTTTTCATTCCTACGGTAGGGTAGAAGAACTTAGTGGCGAGCATATCCCAGTTGGCAGTACCCGAACCTTTATCGTTATAACGGTGGTTCTTATTGAAGAAGAGCTTGAAGCGCATATCGTTTTCGGCATCAAAAAGGTTGCAAAACTCAGGACTCACGGGGTAGATGTACCAAATGTTCATCTCGGTATATCCGTTCATATAGGCTAAGTTGAGCACTTCGGGGTTTTTATCTACCGTGATAGGGGTAGGACTTGCCTCATAAGCTACCATATCTATCAGTTGGTTGTTGTACGACAGACTCTTTTGGGCTGCCACTAATGCCTGCTGATATTCTCTTCTGAATAGGTGCACTCTGGCTTTCAAGGCATAGCCAAAAGCTAATGAGGGGTGATATACATTCACAGGGTGTTCTTGCAAAAGAGGCAACGCCGCCTCGATATCTTCTTGAATAAAATCGTACACTTCTTTTACGGTAGCTTTGGTAGGGTGAGCTTCTAAGTCGAATTCACGCATTAGGCACACACCACCATCGGTAGCTGCTGTGGTAGGGTCGTAGCCTTTGGCATAGACGTTTACCAGCATAAAATAATCAAAAGCTCTTAGCAAGCGGGCTTCGGCTTTGGCACGTGCTTTTAGTGATGCATCACCTTTGGCATTATCAACAGTAGTGATAATCATATTCCACCTAGCTATATAGCTGTATACATTGTTATAAAAGGGTGACGACTCGATGTAATCGGCACGTGGAGCACTTTCTTCGTAATAGAAGTTGATGCTGTTCAAGTCGGGTGTCTTACCGATGATACTACTCTCCTTTACCCAATTGTCGTCTACCAGAGTGCGGAAGTTAAAAGGAGGGTAGTTTTTAGTGGGGAGTACTACCAAATCGTAGTATTCCTCGGCGGTGTTGATAATCTTTTCACCTTTGGGAGTGAGGTCGGTGTATTTGTCACAAGCGCTGAAAGTCAACGCTATGAATATTATTGTGCTTATGATTCTTTTCATTGTAAAATAATTAAGGTATACAAACTGCCTACTAGCTACGACTAACTGCCTGCCGTGCTACGGCTGGCTAAAAACTAAATGATATACCGAAAAACGCTGCTGTTGCTACGGGCAAAGCGCGACTTCCAGAGTTGAGGTGATAGGTTTCGGGGTCTATATCGTCGCCAGCAGCACACCAAGTGATTAGGTTATTGAGCTGAGCGGTGATTTTAGCCTCTTGTAAGCGCAATTTCTCGCAAATGTCTTTAGGAATATAACACGAAAATAACACATTGCGCCATTTGATATAATCGGCGTTTACCACGTGATTGTCGCCGAGTTGCCAAAGAGTATTCACCGTATTAGCAGTGCGTCTCAAAGTCGCTGGATAGTCGAACGACATACGGGGCATATCGGTGGGTTTCGTAGCTGTCCAACGTTCGGTAATATCGCGATGGGTTTCGCTTTCTTGATTGATGGAATAAGTGTCTTTGCGAAGTTTATGTCCACCCGCATATATAAACATCGTACCGAGCTCAAAAGCCTTATAGCGCAGTTGCAAGCTAAGAGCTCCGTTAAAGGTGGGGTTCATCGTTCCTAATCTTACGAGGGCATCTTCGCTTATGATATCTTTAATAGTGGGCACACCATTGGCGTCGAAAGTCGTATTAGGGTTGCCGTTTTCATCTAAATAAATAGGGTAGCCATTGGTGGTTTCCTTGTATCGATAGGCATAAAGCGAGTTAAAGTCGTCTCCTTGTTTGTAATAACGCAAGGGGTTACGAGCGTATTCCACGGCATTAGTGGGCTTGCTACTCACTTTCTCAATGGTATTTTTGTTGTAGGCAAAAGTAGTTCTTACAGTAAGTTGCAAATCATTGGCTAACTCACGCGTAGCATTCAAACTCACTTCTATTCCTTTGTTCAGTAAAGCTCCGTTATTGATGAGTCGTCTTTGAGCACCTACGGTAGGGTCGAGTTCGGTCAGTACCAACAGGTCGGAACTGTAACGACGATAAAGGTCGATACTTCCTGAGAGCCAATACCACATACCGAAGTCAATACCTAAATTGGTGGTTTCAGTCTTTTCCCAACGTAATTTAGGGTTAGGTAAATCGGTATCGTTGAACTGTAAATACTGTTGGCTAGGGTAAGCGCCTCGCACATCGGTAAGCAAACGTCCGCGTAAGAAAGGGGTAGTAGTTTGGTCTACATTACCACTTACACCATAAGTAAGGCGCAGTTTTAGCAACTTTACCACATTACCATAGAAGAAATCTTCGCGATGCAAATTCCAGCTACCGCCTACTGACCATAGCGGACGGTATTTGTACTTAGGGTCTGCCCCAAACATATCAGCTTGGTCTACGCGCACACTCCCTGTGAGGTTGTATTTCTGATGGTATGAATAGCCCAACGTGCTATAAAAAGAGATAAAGCGGTGTTTGGTTTCGCTTTGCTGATTACGGCTCAGCGATAGCGACTGCCTGCCGTAGAGATAGCTAGTAACACCAGGATTGTAGAGGTCTTTCCAGTTCAGGGTAGGGAAGGAGAGCGTTTGCTCGTCGTAACCATATTGCATTTCCTTAGTATTGCGCGGGGTGTAGTGCTGACGCATCTCGAAGCCCAATAGCGCTGTCACATTGTGTGCCTCCGCAAAAGTGCGATTGAAATCCAACTGCTGACGGAAGGTATAATGCTGTGTCTGCCCTTTCTCCTGTTCGTAATAACCGCCTTCGGGCAGTTCAGAAGAGAATTTTTGAGTAGTAGCGTCTTGTTTTACCAATTGGTTGTGGCGCAAACGCATATAATAAGTGTCTTTGCCAAAGAAAGTTTCACTGTTGTGAGTGTTTAACTCATATTGAAAATAGCTTTGGTATTGCAAACCTTTGATGATAGATACTTGCAGATTTGCAAACGGACGCAAACTGAGATTGTACTGTTTTTGATGTTCTTGCGCTATCGATTCCAATAAATTGAAGCTATACGAGCGGAAAGCATCGTTGCCCGCAATTTGTTCTAAAATATGTCCGTTTATGGGGGCAACTAAATTAAAACCCGCATACGGATTCGTTCCCAATAGCCGAGTGTAACGAGGTTGCTTTAAGTAATCGGCATACAAATTTCGTACTTGTTCAGCCACCGCATCAACAGCGGTATATCTGCCATTCACCCCTATGGTGCTTTTTAGCCAAGGCGTGAGCTGGTAAGTGTTTTTTAAATAAAGGTTCAGAGCGCGGGTCTTTTCGGTAACGATGCGCTCATCGGTGTCTTCATATTGCAACGAAGCGTAATTCTGACTCCGGTTATTACCACTTTCTACGCTTATATTGTAGCGTTTGCTGATAATAGGTTGCCACACATAACGCTTGAAGTCGCGAAGGTAATCGCGGTTGCGCCATTCGTTAAGCGTGCTATTCACCTCTTGCTGGCTGAGTTTTCCTTTGGCTTGGTCGCGGTATAGCTGGAAGAGAGGCGAGTAATACCTCACTGTTTGCCTGCCCCCAATTTCTCCGTAGGAAGCAAAAAGGTCATCTACATTGCCATTGCTATCAGCCAATTTGCTTTGGTAGAAAGCCGTTTCGAGGTCGATAAGGTCGGACGTCGAAGCGTAGCGCATACGGCTCATATTAGGTTTGAAAGTATAGAACAGGTCGGTATGCACGTTGATACGCAAACCATTCTGCAAGCCCTTTTTGGTGACAATCACAATCACCCCATTGGCAGCGCGCACCCCGTAGATAGCCGTCGCAGCAGCGTCTTTCAGTACCGTTACCGACTCGATATCTTTGGGGTTGATATCTTCTAATGGCGTATCGGTAGGGATATCGTCAATCACCACCAAAGGCGAATAGCCTACATTGCCCGAAAAAGTACCTACCCCGCGCAGTATAGGCACCTCTTTCCCTGTAAAAGGGTCTTTTGTAAAGCGCACACCTGCTATTTGTCCCTCAATAGCTTCTTGTACGGTTCTATTAAGCTGACGGTTGAGCTGGTCTGTCCTTATTTTGGTATAAGCCGAAGTAGTTTGCTCTTTGTGAAGATTTTGGTAGCCCGTAGCTACTACATCGGTAGAACTTAAAGTGATAATCTCCGGTTCCAAATGCACTTTTAAGAAAGGTTGTTCAGCCGAAACGGTAAATTCACGAGATTTCATACCTAAGTACGAAATCCTTATCACTTCTCCTGCTTTTGCAGAAATCCGAAATTCCCCTTTGATATCGGTAAGGGTTCCCATAGATAGCAGTATATTGTCGTTTTTAACCACTACTGCGGCACCTTCCAAAGGGTGGTTTGTCACATCGGTTACTTTGCCCGATACACTAATCATTTGGGCGAAAGCGCCCACAAAACAGCAGAGGAAGAGCCCCCACGCTATTACATATTTTTTCATAAACGGTCTTATTGGTAAACAATACCTCTTATATACATTTTATATACATTAATAAAGTCATCACTCTCGTCCCACTCCTCCCATAAGTCCGACAGGTCAAAAAACTATCTTTCAATCGCTTTTCCACCACCACACTCCCACTTTTTCGTCGCTACATTCCCCCTTTGAAGATAGCCAGCGACAGCTGGATATGTGAGAAGGGAGATATTTTCATCATATTTCCTTCGACATTCCCGTCCCTAATTCCCCCTTTGGAGGGGGCTAGGGGGAGGTTTCTTTTAATTTCCCGTCACCACATTCCCCCTCTCCTTGGGAGAGGGACGGGGTGAGGATTCTCTTTTCTTTCGCCTCGAAACCCTGTTTTTAACATTTTTAGCGCTATTGTATTATAGTATAAATCAATTATTTACATACCCTTTCTATACCAATCGTCCAAG
>NZ_KB291510.1:8407-18594 GCF_000318315.2 Capnocytophaga sp. oral taxon 324 str. F0483
TATAAGCTCTCTATAAGCTCTCTATAAGCTACCCACACCCAAATTACAGCTCATCTTTTACCTTTTACCTCAACTCCTCCTTTTGAAAATCTCCGTTTTCTTCCGAATTCTCCAACCAGTCTCAACGCATCGCTTTTGCAGTACACACTTTGCCAAAGTTTTTGCCTGTGCGACTCGCACTTTTGGCAAAGTTGATTAGTGGTATTATTGGCATTTACCCCATTTCCTCATTTTCTAATTCTCTCATTTTCTAATCTTCTTTTCCGTCACTACATTCCCCCTTTGAAGGGGGTTAGGGGGATGTTTATACAACAATGTCGCTTCCCTCCTAATGCCTATGGCCTAAGGCCTAGGGCCTAAGCTCTAAGGCCTCAACAGTTTTTTAACGGCGGCAAAAGTAGTAAATAGAGTCGAACTACACAAATTATTTTGAAAGAAACTAAATTACACTTCCGGTAAGTACTGCCAATAGCGCTTCGGCATATTCCTCATTTGGTATTTTGCGTTCTTGCGCTCGGCTATGTTAATATGCTGAAAATAAGTCTTCCAAAGTGTTTTATAAGCATCAGCAGTAGCCGGAGTAAGCACTCCAAAATGCTTATCCGCAGGAGTAAAAGGCAACACCTCGTGCAGATTGTAAATAAAACCATACCCCCGTTCAGGGTCGTAAAGTACCCATTGTTGGTCAGAAAAACGCGTTTTGAAATGAGGAACAACCAGTGGCAACACGTCATATTCAGGTACTATTTTGGCAAAATAAAGTTCGCCTACCTTTTCAAAGCGCACAAACTCTTTCATTCGGTGTACTTCACGACCCACACTCTTAGCCGCTTTGTGTATAGAGGCAATACCCCTATGGGCAAAGTTCTCCAACACTTTTCCCTCAGGGTATTTCACCATCAGCCTAATAGCCTCCAATAAGTAGTCTTCCATATGTGTTTCTTCCGATAAGAAAGCCCTTAGCACAATCGCCACCCCTTCTTTACCCCAACACTGTTCTATTTTGGTAAGTACCCGTTGCGCTTTCTTAGCATCGGTATACACCGTTTCCTCCTCGCCAAAAAGCAAAGGCGCAAACCGATGTCTCGCTACAATAGTCACCTCGTTGTAACGATACTCAAAAACAGCAAATACCGCTGTGAGGAACCCCTCAAAAGTACTGTCGTATACCAAATGTTTCAAAGCCAAATACAGTTAAATACGCAAAAGCCCGCAAATATACTTCTTTTTTTATTTTAAAGAGAGAATATTACAAAAACATTCGTGTACAATCACCGTCTTCACATTCCCCCTAAAGCCTAACGCCTTTCCGTCGCTACCCTAGTGCCTATGCCCTAATGCCTATGCCCTAATGCCTCACACCTCCTCATTTCCTCATTTTCTCATTTCCAAATTTCCTCATTTTCTAATCCCTATCACCTCCTAGTGCCTAAGGCCTATGGCCTATACCCTCTCTCCCTTTATATCCATTTCAAAAAATATTTATACCTTTGCACTACGCATTAATACTTTATTATGAAAGACAATTTGTTGTATCTTATTGCCTTAAAGAAAATCCCTCTCATAGGCGATATAACTGCCAAGAAACTCATCTCACACTTTGGAAGTGCTCAAAACGTATTCGCTCAACCCAAAAGTGCCTTAGAGAAGGTAGCAGGTATTGGCTCTAAGATTACTCAAAACATACTCAGTGCTCGGTGTTTGCACGAAGCAGAAACCGAATTGCAATTCACTCAAAAGCAAAACATCAGTATTATAACCTATACCGATGAACAGTATCCCTCCTCTCTCAAACAATGTGTAGACAGCCCTATACTTTTTTACCAAAAAGGAAATATCCACTTGCAGAATAAACGACTGCTCAGTATTGTAGGCACTCGCAATATTACCAGCTATGGCACAGCTTTTTGCGAAAAACTCATCGAAGAACTCGCCTCGTTAGATGTGGTAATCGTCAGTGGGTATGCCTACGGAGTAGATATTACCGCCCATAAGGCAGCGATGAAACACCGCCTACAAACGGTGGCTTGTCTTGCCCACGGACTCAATACTATCTACCCCGCTACTCATAGTAAGTATTGTGAGGCAATGGAAGAAAACGGCGGTTTCATCACCGATTTCAGTAGCCAAAGTCCGTTCGACAGAAAGAATTTTCTCAGCCGTAATCGCATTATCGCAGGGCTTTCACAGGCGACCGTAGTTGTTGAGTCGGGACTAAAAGGCGGTAGCTTAGTCACTGCCGATATAGCTTTCTCCTACAATCGCGAAGTATTTGCCGTGCCAGGGCGCACCACCGACCCGTATAGTATGGGGTGCAATGAACTGATACGCAATGGTAAAGCAACCCTACTCACCTCAGCCAAAGACCTCATTTATCAATTAGGTTGGGATACCCCAGCCCCAAAAGCCGTACAACAAGAACTCTTTGTAACTCTTTCCCCTGAGGAAGAAACTATTAGTGCATTTCTCAAAGCCAATGGCAAACAAAGTTTAGACGAGCTCGCCTTGGGGTGCCAAATGCCCATCTACCAACTCTCCAATCTCCTCTTTCAAATGGAAATCAAAGGAGTGATAAAACCCCTCCCAGGCAAGAGGTTTGAAGCAATCTAATTACTGAATCCTAATCCCTTGAACAGAAAAATCATACATATCGATATGGACGCCTTCTATGCTTCGGTAGAACAGCTCGATTACCCCGAACTGCGTGGGAAAGCAATTGCAGTAGGCGGAGGGGAACCACGCGGTGTGGTAGCTACTGCCAGCTACGAGGCACGCAAGTTCGGGGTGCGCAGTGCTATCAGTGGGGCACAAGCGCGCAAACTGTGCCCACATCTCATTTTTGTAAAACCTCGCTTCGAGCGCTACAAGCAAATATCGATGCAAATACGGGCTATTTTCCACGAATATACTGATTTGGTCGAACCTCTTTCCCTTGATGAAGCTTACTTAGACGTAACCGTAAACAAAAAGGGCAACCCTTCGGCTACCCTTATCGCCCAAGAGATTCGCCAACGCATCTTCCAACAAACCGGACTCACGGCTTCGGCAGGCATTTCGGTAAACAAGTTTATCGCTAAAATCGCTAGCGACTACCGTAAGCCCAACGGACAAACCACCATCACCGAAGCCGAAGTGCAAGATTTTTTAGACAGACTCGATGTGCGCAAGTTCTACGGTATAGGCAAAGTAACAGCCGAGAAGATGTACCAGTTAGGGATATTTAAAGGGAGGGACTTGCGCGAGAAATCATTGGAGTTCTTAGAGCGGAATTTTGGTAATAGCGGACATTATTACTACGAACTCTCACGAGGCATTCACCGCAGTGAGGTACAACCTTTCAGAATACGCAAATCAGTAGGTGCAGAAGAAACTTTTGCCGAGAACCTCACCAGCGAGGTGTATATGCTACGCGAACTCGACCATATAGCCGAAGACGTAGTCCGTCGTCTCGACAAACAGCAAGTAGCCGGCAAAACCGTTACCCTGAAAATCAAATACAGTAACTTTACGGTGCAAACGCGCAGTAAAACCCTTAAAGATTTCATAAGTAATAAAGACGACATACTCTTGCACATTAAAGAACTGCTCTATCAAGAACGCCCCGCCGAATCAGTACGACTCTTAGGTATCTCGCTTTCTCACCTCAACAACGAACCCGAAAAAGAAGAAGTAAAGAAGCTAATGTACATACAACTAAAACTAGAATTCCCAGATTGATAAGAAAGAGTTATCGTTATACCTCTAACCTGTCCGATTTGCTCGATAAGTCTGACTTATCAAAAAAAATTTTTCACTACTCATTTGCTAATTCTCTCACTTGTTAATTTTCACCCGTCGTGTTACGACTGCCTGTACGGCTCGTACCTAATTTTCTAATTTCCTAATTATTTCATACCTTTGCGTCCTAAAATAAAATCATTTATGGAACAAACGTTACCCGCAGGACACCCCGTGCATACCTATATGCTTGAAGCTGAACTTATTTACTCACTTATGGATGAGCTACTCGGCATAGACCCTCATACCGATTATCAGAAATTCTACAACGTGTTTAATCATTTGGCAACGGTAGAAAAACACTTTGCTCGCAAGGAAAACCAGCTCTTCCCTTTCTTGGAAAAACGCGGTTGGACGAATCCTTCACAGAATATGTGGTCTTTCCACGACACCATTCGCGATATCTTCCGCTTGGTACGCAAAAACTTAGAAGAAAAAGACCTTGATGCGGCGCAAACCAATGTGCGCTATATCGAAGATAACTTAGGTCGTTTGCTAAATGTAGAAGCGAATATCCTGTTCCCAAACGCCTTGCAATTACTCACCGAAGAAGATTGGATTGAAATGCGCAAAGGCGAAGAGGAAATAGGTTGGATGCTGAAAGAAGAACCTGCACCTTACCCTAATAGCAACCCCGGCGAACCGGTGTACGTACATCCTTCAATGGATACGGAACGTCGCACCGATGTGCAGTTTAGCGACGATGCTACGCATTACGATGAGGGTTATATGACTGTTGAACAGGTAAACCTCTTGCTCAAAACCCTCCCTATTGATATCACTTTTGTAGATGAACACGACCGCGTGATTTTCTACAACCGTGGCGAAGAACGCGTATTTCCTCGCAGTGCCGGTATTATAGGGCGCGAAGTGAAGTTCTGTCATCCTCCTAAGAGTGTGGGCACAGTGCTTAAAATCGTAGAGAACTTTAAAGCAGGTACTCAAAACGAAGCTAATTTCTGGTTCAATTATCGCGGTCGCCTTATCTATGTGCGTTATTTTGCTGTACGCGATAAAGAAAAGAACTACAAAGGCGTGATTGAAATGTCGCAAGATATTACCGATATTCAAAAAATAGAAGGTGAACGCCGCTTATTAGAATGGGATAACTAATGAAAGACTTATTCGGACAAGCTATTTTAGATTATCAGCAAGGGCAATACACCGAAGATATTAAAACGGAAACTACTATTTCCGAAGAAGATGTATTGCCCTTGCCTTATTTGTTTCGCTCTTTTGAACAGATGCCTGCGTTAGAGCAAAAAGCCCTACAAATGGCAAAAGGTAAAGTATTGGAAGTAGGGTGCGGAGCAGGCTCTCACGGACTCTATTTACAGAACGAACGCAAGCTTGAAGTACATTCTATCGACCTATCGCCTAAGGCTATTGAGGCGTGCCTGTTGAGAGGTTTACGCAACGCCAAAGTGCAGAATGTATTGGAAACAACAGGGCAGTACGACACCATTCTCTTACTGATGAATGGCGCAGGTATGTGCGGGCGATTGAAACAAATGGGCGCTTTCTATGCTCATCTGAAAACTCTCTTAGCTCCACACGGACAAATCCTCACCGATTCTTCTGATATTATCTATATGTTCGATGAGAACCCCGATGGCAGTTATGATATACCGCTCTATTTCGATTATTACGGAGAAGTGGATTATGTGGTGAAGTATAAAGGAGAAAAAGAAAAGCCCTTCCCCTGGATGTATGTAGATTACAATACTTTACAAAACGTAGCAATTTCAGTAGGCTTACAATGCGAACTCATCGCCGAAGGAGAACACTTTGATTACCTTGCAAAATTAGCAAATTAGCAAATTAGCAGATTAGCAAATTAGCAGATTAGCAAATTAGCAAATGATTGGGTAGCTTCACATTTTCTAATTACCTAATGTCAAGGTATTTATGTATTTGTAAAGAGGCTTTCCACTGAGGGTGAGCCATCACATAATCTACAATTTTAGGTATTACCTCAGCGCGTTTGCTCCACTCGGGTTGGAGGTAAAGTAAGCACTCAGGCGATACTTGTGCTGCCATTTCTTCGGCAAAAATAAAATCGTGATTGTTATAGATTACCATTTTGAGCTCATTAGCTTTTTGAAGAACGTCTCCTACGGGACGTTTTATTTTTTTAGGCGATAGGCATATCCAATCCCAAGAGCCTGATAACGGGTGTGCTCCTGAGGTCTCTATATGAGTGCGAGCACCTCCTGCTCTCAGCTTTTCGGTAAGTAAAGTTAAGTTCCACATCAGTGGTTCACCCCCTGTAATAATGATAGTTTTGGAGTGTGCTAAGGCTTCGGCTACAATGGTATCTACGGGCACTAAGGGGTGAGCTTCGGCTTGCCAACTTTCCTTTACATCACACCAATGGCAACCCACATCACAACCACCTAAGCGAATGAAATAAGCTGCTGTTCCTTTGTAGAAACCTTCGCCTTGTAAGGTATAAAAAGCCTCCATCAGGGGGAGGAGTTCCCCCTTCTGCAAGGCTATCTGTGTATCTTTGTTTAGCATTTATTATTCGTAATTAGCCACATCTAATATCCACGGGTCGGGGATTTCGGTGTTTTCTCGTACTTCTTCTACCTTTTTCATAGCTTCGTCGTAGGTATTATAACGGGCTATATAAATATAATTCAGTACTTGGTCTTTATTGTAATACACTTGGGCATCATACCCCCATTTCTTCATTTCTTCTACCCGTTTGTTTACATTATTGAAGTTTAAGAAGACTCCCACTACCACATAATAACCCTGCTGAGTATCGGTGACTTTCAGTTTGCTTATTCTCGTTGAACGGTGTAAATGGGTAATCTCTTTCGGATTATTTTCTATCTCCAAAGCGGTAAGGAACAAATAATAACGGTCGCGACTACGTGTATAACTCAAATCTAATGAATTGGTGTTGTTAGGAATCAGGTATTGATTGTCGTTTTTGATATCCATACGGAAGATATCAAAGCCTAAGGTGTTTTCGCTGTTAGGGGTGCGTGTTTTTACTACCTCATCGTTATTTGTAATGGCACTGCTAAAAAAGTTTTGATTAGGGCGCCATTTGCTTTCCAAAGAGGAGGTTTTACCACTGGCAGGTACACCGACGGCTACATTATCACCTGCCATATTAAAGTCGCCTTCGAGGGCTACACCCATAATACGCGTTTTAAAGTCGCCTGCCTCAGGGGTTTTAAATCCACTAAAAGTAAAGGTTTTGGAAGCTTCATTGGTAATAGCCGAAAAGCCATCGTAAGTAATGATTTTCTTTACATTGCTATCGGGGTTTTCGTATACTATTACTAACGCCCAGCCTGCTGCCGAACCGCCTTCTATTTGCCCCAAAGCAGCTTTTACATTGGCTACGGTATAATCGCCTTCTATTTTAGTTGCCGGAGCTAAAAGATTGGTGATATTGGCGTAATACACATAAGGTGCTGAATTTTTTAGCTCATTGTCGGTGCGTCCGTCGTAAATGAGTTCACCAGCGATAGGGGTATAAGTATTGGTTTCGGGTATTTTCAGTAGTACACTACTGGCGTCTTCTCTATTGGAATCAACAGGGATATTTTTATTACCTCTTAGGGTGCCCTTAGCATATGGATAGGTAGCCGACCAATACAAACCTGCATAAGCTACCTTTCCGCCTGTTCCTTCGTAAGAGAATTTGGCACTACTAGATGAAAACGTATTAGGGTCAGCATCGATATCGATGTATTGCATATCGAACTCGTCGTTGAGTTTAGCTTTCGAGCTACGGTCGTTATAAGGGTCGTTAGGGCTATTGCGTTTCTCTTTACGGTTAAGAATGTTATTCCCTATAATTTTGATATCCCCTTTGATAAAGGTTTCGTACCTAATGTTAAAATCGGTAGTAGATTGTGCTTTTAGGGAGAAAACGAGTCCCACAGAAGCGAGCAATGTGATGATATGTTTCATAAACTTACTATTTTCTTGGCAATCCGGAGGGCTTCGGTGCCTTGTTCGAGAGTGACCATAGGGGTCGTATCGTTTACAATGGCATTGGCAAAGCTTTCGAGCTCGTCTAAGATAGCGTTGTTATTATGTATTTCGGGATATTCGAAATAGATTTGACGGCGCTCTCCTTCTGCATTTTGGAGTATCATATCGAAGTCTCCTGGTACTTCTGGGGCGTCTTTCATCTTCACTACCTCTACTTTTTTCTCCAAAAAGTCTACGGATATATAAGCGTCTTTCTGGAAGAAACGGCTTTTGCGCATATTCTTCATAGAGATACGGCTGGCAGTGATATTGGCTACACAACCGTTCTCAAACTCCAAGCGGGCATTAGTAATATCGGGGGAATGACTAATGACCATTGCACTACTTGCCGAAATGTGTTTTACCTTAGATTTTACGACACTTAGGATTACATCGATATCGTGAATCATCAGGTCGAGCACTACGGGCACATCGGTACCACGAGGGTTGAACTCAGCTAAGCGGTGTGCCTCGATGAACATAGGGTTGTGAATTTGGTCGCGTACGGCGATAAAAGCCGGATTGAAGCGCTCTACGTGTCCTACTTGTCCTTTCACGTGGTGTTCTTTGGCAAGAGCAATCATAGCTTCGGCCTCTTCTACCGTAGTAGCGATAGGTTTTTCGATAAAGAGGTGTTTGCCTGCTTTGATAATCTTTTCGGCACACATAAAATGGTTGAGGGTAGGGGTTACTACATCTACCATATCACATTCGGCGATAAGCGCTTCTATACTATCGAAACGCTTGTAGCCAAACTCTTCGCTTACTTTTTTAGCGTTTGCTTCATCGGGGTCGTAGAAGCCTACGAGTTCGTATTTTTCGGATTGGTTAAGCAATCGCAAATGTATCTTTCCTAAATGTCCTGCACCGAGGACGCCAGCTTTTAATTTTGTCATTTTAATATCCTATTTTGGTGCGTACCCTACGCAAAGTTTCATCGGCTACGCGGTGTGCTTTGGTAGCACCTTCTTTTAATATAGCATCGAGTTCGCTTAAATGCTCCATATAGTAAACGTAGCGCTCGCGTGGGGTAGCAAATTTTTCTAATATCAGTTCATAAAGGGTTTGTTTGGCTTGACCGAAACCATAACCTCCTGCACGGTAAGCCTCTTCCATTGCTTGTATTTGCTCAGGAGAAGCTAACAGGCGGTAGAGCCTCATCACGTTGCAAGTATCGGGGTCTTTGGGTGCTTCCAAAGGAGTACTATCGGTTTGGATTGCCATTATTTGCTTGCGGAGTTGTTTTTCGGGCAAGAAAATATTGATGAAATTGTTGCGTGACTTGCTCATCTTTTCGCCGTCGGTACCTGGTATAATCATTATTTTCTCCTCTATTTTAGCTTGTGGCAATACGAAAGTTTCGCCCATTTGGTGATTGAAACGAGAAGCTACATCGCGAGTAATTTCGAGGTGTTGCAACTGGTCTTTGCCCACAGGTACGACCTCAGCATCATACAAGAGTATGTCGGCTGCCATTAGCATAGGGTAAGTGAAGAGCCCAGCATTTACGTCTTGCAGGTAGTCCATTTTGTCTTTAAACGAATGGGCGAGGGTGAGACGTTGGTAAGGAAAAAAACAAGCCAAGTACCACGAGAGTTCAGCGGTTTGGGGTACATCGCTCTGGCGGTAGAAGGTTACTTTATCAGTATCTAAACCGAAAGCCAGCCAAGTGGCAGCAACGCTATAAGTGTTGGCGCGGAGTTGCGCACCGTCTTTTATTTGAGTAAGGGAGTGCATATCGGCGATGAACAGAAACGATTCGTTAGAAGGGTCTGATGCCATTTGCACTGCGGGGAGGATTGCTCCGAGGATATTTCCTAAGTGGGGAGTACCTGTACTTTGAATGCCTGTTAATACACGAGCCATTGTTTTATTAAAAGTTAATAAGTTAAGAAAGTGCAAAGATATGAAATAATTAGGAAATGAGAAAATTAGAGAATGAGGAAATTAGGGAAAAGGCATTAGGCCTTAGGCCATAGGCACTAGGGATAACATTCCTTTTTACACATACTCCACTCTCGCTAGGCACATACCAAGCTGTCGCTGGCTATCTTCAAAAGGTGAATGTGGTGACGGAAAAGAGAATTAGGTGCGAGCGCAGTCGTAGCACGACAGGCAGAGAAAATTAGAGAATTAGGAAATTAGGAAATTAGGCGTGAGGTTGTGTTAGAGGAATGAGGCTGTGCCTCAGAAATTAAACAAAATTTAAACAAAATCAAGGTTGCGCCTTGTAAAACAGCGGAGGTATTGTCAGTTTATTCAACTTTGGCAAAGGTGCGAGCCGCACAGGCAGTGTGAGCCACACGGGCAGAGGAAATGAGAAAATTAGAGAATTAGGAAATGAGGTGAAGGCTACAAGAGAAGCGCCAGAGGAGAGAATTAACTTTGGCAAAGTTTGAAACCAAAACTGT
>NZ_KB291511.1:0-13325 GCF_000318315.2 Capnocytophaga sp. oral taxon 324 str. F0483
TTTCATCAAAATCTCTCCCTCCCCTCTTCCGAACTTCTCCGCTTCCTTTCGAATCCCTCAACGCTTCCCCCATTTGCTAATTTTTCCTCGCCTGCCGTGCTACGACTGCCTGTGCGGCTCGCACCTTTGCCAAAGTTAATTATCAGTATTTCTGGTATTATTGACATTTACCCCATTTTCTAATTCTCTCATTTCCTAATTTACTAATTTCCCCGCTTGTCGTGCTACAACCTCACACCGTCACTACATTCCCCCTTTGAACGGAAGTCCGCGATAGCGGAGTATGTGAGAGGGGGATGTTGTTTCCTTTGAAGGTAGCCAACGAGGACTCACAGCTAGATATGTGAAAAGAGAATGTTTCTTTTCAACCAAGTAACCCTATTTGTGGCTTGTCCCCCTTCGGGAGTTCGGGGTCTTATAAGTGAGTCGGAAATCTATAACCGAGTAAAGAATTATATTTATAATCAAATTGTTCAACTCTTGATAGGTACTTTAACAAAAAAAGACTGCTGTAAAAAGCAGTCTTTTCTTTTAAGTAATAATATTCTTTTAAAACTTATACCCTACTCCTATTTGTATCACACGGTTTTTAAATTCTACAGAAGGACGGAAGGAAGAAACTCTTCCTTGATTGTCTAATTCTGTTTTACTTTCGTTAGATAAGTTAGTAAGTCCTAAATTGAAAGTAGCGTCGAAGAATAAGCCAAAAGGCAAGTTGTATTCAGCACCCAAACCTAAACCAAAGTCAAACCTTTTCTTAGGAGGAAGTGATTGAGTCTCTTCTTTTTGGTTATCTCCTTCTCCTTTTATCTCTATTTTAGTTAAGTAACCTAAGTTTACCCCTACTTTAGGGCGAAAACCAGCAATATCATACTTCACCCAAAGAGGAATGTTAAGCTGTTGCGTATTCCATTTCCCCTTTTGAATATCTTCCTTTTGAATGTCAATCTTACCATTGTTATCTATGGTAGTAGCTTCAAGTGATTTCACTTTAGCTCCTTGAAAAGAATAGTCTATACCTCCTTCTACAAATAAATGGTCGTTAAAGCCGTATTCTATAAAACCTCCAAAATGAAAGCCTGTCTTAAAGCCTGTTTTATATTCAATGGCTGTTATCCCTTCAGAATTGGTAAAAGTAGTTTTAATATTAGAAACCGTAGGGAAAAGTAATCCTGCTTTAGCACCTACTTTAAACTCTTGGGCGTTAACCGCTGTAATAGTAGCAAACGCCACTGCAATAGTGGTAATAATTCTGTACATTTTTTTCTTTTATAAATTAATTTAGAGCAAAAGTACGAATTTCCCCCCCCCATATGTTAAAATAATGTTAAAGTTTATGTTAAATATAATACTACCCCTGATTATCAGTCTATTTACCACAACCGTTACCAAAGCTTCTGCCTAAAATTAAACCCTCAAACTCGTCCCACAAGTTCCACTTGTTCAATACTCTTGTCCTACCTGTCTCACTAATCCTACAGCTCAAAGAACTATTTTCTCCACTTACTCATTTTCCAATTCTCTCATTTCCTAATTTACTAATTTCCCCGCTTGTCGCTTTTCCGTCACTACACTCCCCCTTTGAAGGTAGCCAACGAGGACTCACAGCTGGATATGTAACAAGAGAATGTTTCTTTTCAAAGTGTAAAACGAAAATTCGCAAACCAATTTTGATAAGCTATAATAAAAAAACACTTTGTCAAAAAGTATCGTAGCAGTACGTGCGGTTAGAGACTTTGACAAAGTGTAGTATGACGCTAACTATGAGTGTTACAATTCCATAATTACTCTGTTGAGAGCTCCGATGGTCTTATCTAAATCTTCGTAAGTAAGGGCGTCGTTGAGGAAATAACTTTCAAAAGCGCTTGGAGGTAAGTAGATACCTTCGCGTAGCATTCCGTGAAAATACTTGCGGAAACGTGCTGTATCGCTCTTAGCTGAGCTGGCGAAATCGGTTACGGGTTCTTCGGCAAAGAAGAGGGTAAACATCGAACCAAAGCTATTGATTTGGTAAGGGAACCCTGCGCGTTTCAGTACGTTGTCGAAGCCTTCGTGCAAGTAAGCTGTCTTTTTCGCTAAACTGTCGAATACCTCAGGTTGTTCATTCAGCGCTGTGAGCATTGCCAATCCAGCACTCATCGCCAAAGGATTTCCGCTAAGAGTCCCCGCTTGATACACGGGACCTTCGGGAGCTAAATAGCTCATCACCTCTTTGCTACCGGCAAAAGCCCCTACTGGGAGTCCGCCACCAATCACTTTTCCGAAGGTAACGATATCGGCTTTGATACCAAAGACCTCTTGCGCTCCGCCTTTTGCCAAACGGAAGCCGGTCATCACTTCATCGAATATCAAAAGCGCTCCGTTTTCGGTACAGAGTTGTCTCAATCCTTCCAAGAAACCTTCGGCAGGAGGTACACAGCCCATATTTCCGGCTACGGGTTCGATAATTACGCAAGCGATTTGCTGTGGATTGGCTTCAAAGAGGGTTTTTACGGAGGCTAAATCGTTGTAGTTTGCTAAAAGCGTATCTTTAGCTGTGCCTTGAGTCACGCCAGGACTATTGGGACTACCAAAAGTGGCACCACCACTACCAGCCTCGATGAGGAAAGCATCGGAATGTCCGTGGTAACAACCGGCAAACTTGATAATCTTCTCACGACCGGTATAGCCACGAGCCAAGCGTATAGCGCTCATACAAGCCTCAGTTCCGCTATTCACAAAGCGAATCTTATCGATATGAGGCACCATTGAGACCGCTAATTCGGCGATTTGGACTTCGACTTCAGTAGGAATACCGAAAGAAGTACCTTTCTTGGCGCGCTCGGTTACTGCCTCAATTACTGGAGGGTAGGCGTGTCCTAAGATGAGTGGTCCCCAAGAGGCGATATAATCAATGTACTTGCGGTTGTCTTCATCGGTGAGGTAAGCGCCTTGGGCTTCTTTGATGAAAATAGGGTGTCCCCCTACGGCATTGAAAGCGCGTACGGGTGAATTGACTCCGCCAGGGAGTACTTGTTGTGCGGCTGCGAATAGTTCGCTACTTCTTTTGTAAAGCATATCTATTTAGGTAAGAGGTAAGAGATAAGAGGCAATAGATAACACTTTTACTTCTTATCTCTTACTTAAGTTGAATGTCAAATTGAGTAAGGTCACGGAATTGTTGTAAACGGGTGAGACGCTCGTCTTGGGTAAGGGTAAGCAGGCGCTCAGCTCCAAATTTCTCGATGCAAAACGAGGCGATGTTCGAGCCGTGAACAATAGCATTTTTTAGATTGCTGAACGAATAGTCGCGGGTTTTGGTGAGATAGCCTACGAGTCCGCCAGCAAAAGCATCACCGGCACCTGTGGGGTCGAATACTTCGGCTAAGGGGAGTGCTGGCGCAAAGAACACTTTGTCGTCGTGGAATAATAGCGCCCCGTGTTCGCCTTTTTTAATCACCACAAACTTCACACCCATTGCCATAATGCGCTGGGCGGCTTTCACGAGCGAATACTCTTTGGTAAGTTGGCGTGCTTCTTCATCGTTGATTGTAATCATATCTACGCGGGTGACTACCTCCATTAGCAAGTCCCAAGTGTGGTTCATCCAGTAGTTCATTGTGTCCATCACCACTAATTTGGGGCGCGATAGCATCTGGTCGAGTACCTCCATTTGCAGAGTAGGGTGGAGGTTGCCGAGTAAGAGCACTTCGGCATCGCGGAAGGCTTCGGGTACTACGGGCTTGAAATTGGCAAGCACGTTCAGTTGGGTGTCGAGGGTATCGCGTTGGTTCATATCGTTACGATACTTGCCACTCCAAAAGAGCGTTTTTCCTCCGTGCACTATCTCAATGCCCGATATGTCGATATGGCGCTGGGCGAGGAGGTTTAAGTAGTCTTGTGGATAGTCGTCGCCTACGATAGAGATGACAGCTGAGGGGACTTCGAACTGAGCGGCAGCAAGGGCTATATAGTTAGCCGAGCCCCCCATAATAGCGTTGCTTTTTCCGAAAGGAGTTTCTATTTGGTCGAAAGCGATACTTCCGAGAATGAGTAGTTTATTCATTTAAAATAGATAAAACCAGTAAACACTGGATCTGTGAGTAATAGATTTCGGGGGCAAAGGTAGTGAAAAAAGTGGATAGAGAGAAGGGAAAGGCGAAAAAAAAATTGTGAGAATAAGAAAGCTGAACAGAAGGGAAGTATAGGATAAAAATCTATAAAAGGAGGTTGATAGAAGAATACTTTTAAAAGAAGCAAAGAGAGGTTAAGTTTGTTTGGGAGGAATAAGACAGAAAAGGAAGAAAGGAATGCAAATGGGTAAGCCCATTACGCCTTCGGTAGCATTGAAGATGGCAAAGGCAAGGAGTACGTAAATCCCTAAGAAATACTTGTTTTTGAGTCCGTAGTATATTACTAATACGTGGAAAAGTAATAGGAAGGAGAGTCCTAACAAACCTTGATCAGAAAGGGCTGTGAGGAACTCGTTGTGAAGGCTATTGAGGTTGATGTTTAAACTGTGAATTAGCTGGGTTTCATAACCTGCACCTCCACCTATAAAGGGGTGTTCTTTAAAATGTACTAAGGCAGCTTCATTGATTTTAGCACGTCCTTCATCATTAAAAAACGTAGTATTAGTAATAATTTCTTTAGTAATCAAACTTCCTATAACAAAAACTATTACTGTGAAAAAAGCAATCAGTTTAGGCTTTTTAACCTGTTTCATCAGTGATACCCAGACGAATAAAGATATCAATATAAAGATACCTAAAATAGTTACACGAGCTTGTAAAATGAGTGCTATCATTGCCATCAAAAAAGTATACAGCAAAAACTGAAATGTATTGATAACCCTTCCTTTTTCTTCACGCCATAACCAGTAGCCCATAGTCCATATTACTAAAAATCCCCAAGCTATTTTACTGGGATGGAAGGTAATACTCCAAATTATTGGTTGATAGTAAGTAGCAAAGCCTGTATCAAGATGTTGCCCTAAGTAAGTTTTGTCTAGAGTTAAGAAGCTTACTAATGGTTTCCCTAAGTAGTGCATTAAAAAGATATAATCGGCTACTGTGAGTAGGAGTAACAAGAGTGAAATAAAAAAAGGAATATAAATAAACGCTCGGAGAATAGTTTTTTCAGGTCTATAAAAACAACTTATCACTGGCAAGAAAAGAAAAAAGCAATAATAATCTATATGATCAAAAGCAGTCGTCCTATCTGTTGCCCATAAAACACTTAATAGCTTCATTACTGTAAAAGCTAACAAACTGAGCATTATAGGGTGTGGCTTATAAAAAGTGCGTTTGTAAATTCCATACCCCAAACAAAACAAGAGCAACACTATACTGAGCCCTAAATTAAGTTTGAAATTATATAGATAAGAAGCTACAATAGCTGCTGCCACCACCGCAAAGAGTCCTTCAAAGAAAGAAAGTTTTTCAAAAAGGATTTTTCGTCTTAAATAGATTTCTGCTACAACAACAACAACAATAACAGATAGAATTCCTCTAAAAGAATGTACATCCCAAAGAGCTTCTTCATCCAACTGAAAAAGTGTATAAGTTATAGCTAATAGTAGTAGTCCTACACTACCCCACGAAAAATATTTTTCAATTCTTTTTACCATTATCTTTGATACCTTTCTTCTTCTCGTTTTAATGCTTTAAAGTTCTCATATACTGATAAGGCTGAAACCTTACTGAGCAAAAGGCCTTCTTTACCATCTAAGACACCTAACTTGAGTATATACGTCTTAAAAAAAGTAAAACACATTTTAGTATACATCTTTAAAGCATTGTAATGTTTTCCCTTAGCGTACATTTCTTCTCCACGTAATTTGCCGTACAGCACCGCTTTTTGTCTGTACGAATCATAGTCGCTTACCGAGTAATGTAACAGCTTGTTTTTAAGCACCCCTATACTACCTTCCACGGCAAGCGTCTCGTGTACCTTGCGCTCAGGCACGTAATGGCATTTTGACTTGCGGAATAAGCGGAAATTCTTATCTCCTTGTGTACCCGAATAGTATATAGGTTTCCCCGCAAAGAAAAATAACCTCCGAAAATAGTAAGCGTCTTTCTTGTCCGTACGGCTCAAGGTCTGTATAATCTCAGCTCTAAGCTTAGGAGTAATGCGCTCATCACCATCCAAAAAAAGCACCCAATCATTGGTTGCCTCCGCTAACGCCAAATTGCGCTGCTTCGCAAAATCTTCAAACTTATGCTGTATCACCTTTACTTTCGGAAAAGACTCAGCAATGCGCACAGTAGCATCCTTACTATACGAATCCACTACTATGATTTCGTCGCAGAAGTCAAAACACGAGAGCGCTTCAGCGATGTTTTTTTCCTCATTATAAGTGATAATCAGTCCGCTTACTTTTTCAGATATAGGTGACATTTTATTATTTTTTTTGCAAAGATAGTATTTTTTCTATATTTTTGCATTTAAAATAAAAATATTATGCCCAACATCGGTTTTGTTCACGGTCGATTTCCTTATGGAGGGGGAGAGAAAATCACCTCTAATATAGCGCCATATCTCACAGCCTTAGGATATAAAGTGTTTGTGTTTTCTTCTCATATCGCTCATCAAGAGCTTACCGACGAAGATAAACAATATATCACTTTTGTCAATATAGGCAAAACCCGCCTGTTTTCTCGCCCTAATGTGTCTTTAGCCGATAAAGTAAACGAATTAGGTATTGATGTTTTAGCTTTCATAGGCAAGAGTTTTAGCGCTTCTTGCGAAGGTATTTTTAAGAGAACTCAATGCAAATGTATCTTTGCTCATTATGGAGCTACCTTTTGGCAGTCCGAAAACGAATTGGAAAGCCTCAAGCAAAAAGCGAAGAAAAGTCTATTACACTTTCTCTATTTCTGGGGATTCAAGATACCTTCTTACCACTTGTACAGAAAAATTAGAATCGAAAAATACCGCGTTATCTACAACCATTACCACGCCTTTACCGTGCTCTGCGAAGCTTATAAAGATGAACTCACCCAAGCTCTACAACTCACCGATAATCACAAACTAAAAGCGATTTCTACCCCTATTCCTTCAGTGTCTACTCCCTACTCTTTCCAAAAAGAGAACGTTTTGCTATACGTAGGTCGTATGTCCTATAAAGATAAACGTGTAGACCGATTAGTCTCTATATGGGAAATGGTATATGAGCAATTTCCTGATTGGCAATTCTTTCTTGTTGGCGACGGCAAAGAGCTCCCTAAACTACGCGCTATGGTAGAAGAACGTTCTCTACCCCGCATTACTTTCGTCGGTAAAACCGATGATATCTATCCTTATTACAATAAGGCTACTATCTTCTGCCTCTCTTCTCAAATGGAAGGACAAGGAACTGTCCTAATGGAAGCCCAACAAGCTGGTGTCGTTCCTATCGCTTTCGACTGTTCTGCTGGGGTAAGAGGTATCCTCGCTCCTAATGGCGTGAATGGTATACTTGTAAAACCTTTCGATATGAACGATTATGCTCACCAACTTTCCGAATTGATGCATAACGCTTCTTTGAGAAACAAAATCCGACAAAATATTCTCCCTAAAGCAAATGACTATAGTATAGAAACAATCGTAAAACAATGGGACGAATTGTTTAAAACCATATTGTAATTACTTATGAAATCTTTCCGCACTGCCGAATACAAAATTCTTGCTTACCGACTGGCTTTAGTCTACCTATTTTACTTTTTAGCTCGCATCGCCTTTTATAGTTTCAATCAGGCGCACCTCAGTGTAGACGGTATAGCCGACTTTTTGCACCTCGCTTTCTACGGCTTGCTATTCGATACTACCGCCATTATCTACGTGAACCTTCTGTTCATCTTCCTAAGTGTGCTCCCTCTGCTCATCAATACCAAGCCTATTTTCCAAAAAGTCCTCTTCTGGGTGTACTTCATTTGTAATATACCTGCTTATCTGCTCAATTTTATCGATATTGCTTATTTTTCATATAATAAAACACGCCTTACGACTAACGATTGGGCACTGGTAGAAAATGAACACAACCCTATTGTGTTGCTCGCTGGTTTTTTAGTACAGTATTGGGCTATTTTTGTTGTCTTTTTAACGTTGATAGTGTTGTGGATATTCCTCTACAAGAAAGTGCACGTAAAAGAAGAAAATGTAATGCATCGAAAACCTTACTTTATCACATCGGTAGTGGTGTTGGTGCTATTGGCACCTACGCTTATTTTTGGTATACGTGGTTTCTCGTTCAAAAAAGGGGTGATTCCACTTACTGTGATGGACGCTAGCAAATATGCCCGCGATATTTCTCAAGTGAATGTACTGCTCAATACACCATTTACCATTCTGCGCACTATGGGCAAAAACAAAGGTTTTAAAGAGTTTAAATTTACTACCGAAGACTATATTACCCAAAATATCAAACCAATCAAACAATATCATCGTAATATTACTAAACAGCCTAACATAGTAGTCATCATTCTCGAAGGAATGGGCGCTGAATATTTCGGAGTGATGAATCAAAATACTCATATTCCAAACTACCGCACTCACACGCCTTTCTTAGACTCTTTGGCACAACAAGGGTTCTATTTTACTAATATTTATGCCAATAGTGTTCATTCTATTGAAGGCATTTCGGCTGTAACGGCAGGTATGCCTACCTTCCAAACCGCTTGGGTAAGGTCGGGATATGCTCAGCGCAAAGTGTCATCTTTGCCCGAAATCGCACGCTCTTTGGGCTACCAAACGCTCTTTGCGCACGGTGCTACCAATGGCTCTATGAATTTCGATGGCTATACCCACCAAATAGGATATGAAACTTACTTAGGGCGCACTGAATTCAACGATGAGCGCTACTATAATGGCAGTTGGGGTATAGACGATGAACCCTTCTTGCAGTATTTCGCAAAAAACATCAACCAAATGAAACGTCCGTTTTTGGCAACGGTTTTTACTCTTTCCTCTCACGGTCCTTATAAAGTGCCCGAACCCCTCAACAAGCGTTTTAATACCGGTGATATGCCTATGCATAACGTAGTGGAATACGCCGATTATTCCATTGGAAAATTCTTCGATACCGTTAAAAAAGAAGATTGGTATACGAACACTATCTTTGCCATTATCCCTGACCATACTACTGAAGATTATTACGATTATTACAAACAGAAGATAGCACACCACCGTTTGCCTATTATTTTGTTTAGCCCTAATAAAGCACTTATCCCACAGGGGAGCTCAGATGTATTGGGGCAACAAATAGATATTTTTCCTACTCTCGTAGATTTGATGGGGTACCAAAAGCCTTTCCGCTCTTGGGGGCGTAGCTTGCTAGCAAACAAAGCCGACGAAACTCCTCGTGCTTTTGTTACCAATACGCAGTTCTACCAGCTCATTCAAGGTAATTTTATCTATGTGTTAGACCTCCAAGGTGAAGTAGTTGGTGTATATGCTAAGGACGATTTAAACCTCACCCACAACCTCAAAGACCAAATCGCCCATAATGAAGAAATGAAAAAAGGCATCGCTGATTTGCGTGCCTTTATGCAAGATTTTATGGATAGAATCATTAATGATAAACTGCAATGATTACCTAATTTCCACTATCTTCCTCCGCTCCTGCCTGAACAAGTGTATCCTCCTCCTCATCCATTAGCATCTTCATATACTCATCAAGCTCTTGCGATTTCATAAACGGACTCGCCTTCGCTCTGAGCACCTCTACTTGTCTTTCGTAAAAATCCTTATCCAAAGGCGCTATGAGTAATAATAATTCTCCATAGCGGTCTATGGTATACTGTATTCTGGCAGTATTAGCATATCGCTCATCTGGCGATAAGTGTGCGTAATAATTCAGTTCTTCTTGATATTTCCCAAATATCTGCAAGGCTAATTTACGAGCGGTTTCTTTCTCACCTACCTTAAAATAACCTTGTACAAAAGGATCGAGAGTGAAGTAATAGCCATAAGCCTCCAAAGGCATATGCTTCATTCCGATATCCAAGATATCTTTAGCTTTATTCAATTTGCCTTCTTCTATCAGTTTTTCGGTAAGACGTGCCAAATTACCGCGGAAGATAATACTGTTCTTACGCGTTTCGGGGTCTAAGTAAATACCTGCTTTACCCATATTGCCCCAATCCCATTTCTTTATGATGTCGTACATCAAATTACTGTCTATACGACCCATATCAAAGGGGTGCTTCTTATCGATTTCTGTTTTAATAGGCACAAGTTTGTACACCAGTCCATCTAATTGTAAGTACTCCTTCATCCAGATATACTCAGCAGAGTCCATACTACCTCCTGAGAAGTATATCGGGCGTTTCCAATCGTTATAAGCCAAAATATCCAGCATCACAATACGTGCTTTATCGATGGCACTAGGAAGCGTGATATCTATATAGTCTACTATTTTATCAGCATCTTCAGGTCTTACAATGCCGCTCTTTAGTACGTTTTCTTTATTTACAGGAATCCGTATTTTGTTTGTAGGGTAGTAGTTAAAAGTTCTACTTTCACTACTACTGCTACTGAGCTGTGTATTGGGGTCATCGCTGGTTACCCATTTCACAAAGTCTTTAATGTTCCAGCGGTTCTCGGTGCGTTTTTGAAAATACACCCCTTCACGTACCCCGTGAGCATATTGTTTGTGCACCATTTCACCTGGGATAGGACTACTTTGGTACGCTTGGCGCTTCATTTGGTCGATATACCAATCCGTTTGCAACAAGCTGGTATTAATTATCCGCACATCGGTGCGATAGCCTTCTATTTCTTGGGCATACCACAGTAAGAACGTATCGTTATCGCCAATGGTGAATATCATAGCGTCTTTATCTTTAACTACCGAGCTCAAATAAGCGTCCGCAATAAACTCTGCCGAATACTTTTGCGAGCGGTTGTGGTCGTCCCAATTCTCACTTGCCATCAGCACAGGTACAGCAAGCAAACTCGCTACCACTGCCAAAGGTGCTCCTATTCGTGGCGAAAGCACCTTCCTAAGTGCGTGGAATAACGCGTATACACCCACCCCTATCCATATAGCAAAAGCGTAGAACGAACCTACTAACGCATAATCTCGCTCTCGCGGTTCAAACGGTCGTTCGTTGAGGTATATTTTCATTGCCAAACCCGTAAAGAGGAAAAGCATCATCACTACCCACGTTTGGCGTTCGCTCTTCGTCGCCATAAAAAATAACCCTAAGAGTCCTAAGAGCAAAGGCAGGAAATAGTAAGTATTACGAGCTTTATTGTTCAGCACATCGGCAGGAAGGTTGTCTTGCGACCCAAGGCGGAAACTATCAATAGGCTTAATACCCGATAGCCAGTTGCCGTGGTCATTCTCCATCTTGCCTTGCACATCGTCTTGCCTGCCTATGAAGTTCCAAGCAAAATAGCGGAAGTACATATATCCAAACTGATACTCGAACAAGTAGTGCATATTCTTCCAAAAACTTGGCTTCTCTACTTCTATATAGTCCCGATATTCGGTAAGGAATTGGTCATAACGCTCAGGCGGAAGCGGTTGTATTTGCATTTGTCTTTGCACTTCTTGTAAGAACTGATAGAGCTTCGGCTCGTTATACGCTTCTTCTTTTATTCTAAACGTAAGTAGCCCTGTGAGCTTCATATAATTTGCCGCGTGTTGCGCACTCCACATTCTCGGCAAAACGCCCTCTTGTTTGCTATTCGACGCCATCTGAGCGTTTTTGTACTGATTCACGATGATGTATTTGCCTAAGGCATAATCGCGCTCGTATTTTGGCTTCGCATCTTCATACGGGTTTTCTTCGTCTAATCCAGCGTATTTATCCGAATACATAGGACCGTAGAACAAATGCGTTTCGGGGTATTGTTCAAGGTTGTAATAAGCTAATAGCAAACGCGCATCAGTCGGACTGTTCTCATTGATAACCGTATCAGCATTCGCGCGAATAGGTATCATTAGCCAAGACGAAAACCCTATAAACACAAACAACAAGCATAAAACGCCCGTTTGCAAGCGCACTTTGTTTTGCTTATAAGCGTAGTTCAGCGTAAAATAGAAGAACGCAATAACCGAGAGTCCCGCGATAATAGTCCCTGAGTTGAACGGCATACCGAAGCTATTCACAAAAAATACTTCCAAATAACCAAAGTACGCCAAGGTGTAAGGTAATATCAGTTTAAATATCAACAGCAAAATAGCGATAGAAACTACATTAGCAATGATGAAGTTCACTACCGTTTTCTTGTAGTTACTCTTAAAGAAATAAAGCATACCAATGGCAGGAATGGTCAGTAACGCCATAAAGTGCACCCCAAACGAAAGCCCCACTACTAACGAAATCAGTAATAACCAGCGGTCGCCACGTGGTTCGTGCAAACTGTCCGTCCACTTAATGCCCAGCCAAAACATAGCCGACATAAATAGCATTGCCATTGCATACACTTCTGCTTCCACCGCGTTAAACCAAAAACTATCCGAGAAAGTATAGGCAAGAGCCCCTACAACCCCACTCCCCAAAACAGCGATAAACTGCCCTTGGGTAAGCGTAGCAGACGTTTTTTCTTCAACAGAATCGGTTCTCTTTAAAGCAATTTTCTTGGTCAAATTTACAATGATGAAGTACAAGAAAAGAACCGTAAAAGCACTCGATAAAACCGACATATAATTCACAAACAGCGCAATCTTATCCGAGTTGGGAGCAAAAGCAGCTATAAAAGCACCCATCATTTGGAATAAAGGCGCTCCGGGAGGGTGACCCACTTCCAATTTCGCTGAGGTAGCAATATACTCGCCACAATCCCAAAAGCTAACCGTAGGTTCTACCGTAAGCCCATAAGTGATAAGAGCTACGGCAAAAACAGTCCACCCCACAATGAGGTTATATTTCTTAAATTGATTATCTGTCATCAGTACTTTATATTTCAAAGTGCAAAGGTAAGAAACAATTACCAAATGAGCAAATTTGTCAATCAGATATACACCCTCACTCCTTCACTACATTCTCTTTTGGAGTCAGTTCACGACAGTTGGGTCTGTGCCCCGCAAAAGTAGAGTATGTGATAGGAGGGATATTTGTTATCACTATACTTTGCCAAAGGTGCGAGCCGCACAGGCAGTGTGAGCCACACAGGCTGTTGAATTAGCAAATTTGGAGGGTTTAGGAGCTCGGAAGAAAACGGAAAAGTTCGGAAAAGAGTTGAGGGGGTTTTTGATGAAAAAAGGGTGTAAGATGGGTGGGGTTAGCTTATAGAGAGCTTATACGAATCTTGGACGATTGGTATAGAAAGGGTGTGTAAAAAATTGATTAATAGTATAATACAACAAGGCTAAAAATGGTAAAAACAGGGTTTCGAGGCGAAAGAAAGAGGAA
>NZ_KB291512.1:0-7935 GCF_000318315.2 Capnocytophaga sp. oral taxon 324 str. F0483
TACACATACCCAGCTGTCGCTGGCTACCTCCAAAAGGGGAACTGTGACGAGTCTTTTATTCGGTAAGCCCCCGAACCCCCGAAGGGGGACAAGCTGGGAAAGGTGATGAACCTCTCCCTTCTCACATACTCCGCTCTCGCGGACTTCCGTTCAAAGGGGAAATGTGGTGACTAATAGGGGGTTGTAAAAGGTTTTAGAGAGGTTAGGAGGAACCAAATGGGCACGAGCTACAAGCTCGCGCCAGCGATAGGACAGCGAAAAAAAGGGTGGTGTGTGGTGATGGAATATGTAGTTAAACCGAAGTTGGGGTATAATAAAAAAGCACTTACAAACGTTTGTAAGTGCTTTTGTTTTGAGGGTGGTCCCAGTTGGGCTCGAACCAACGACCCTCTGATTATGAGTCAGATGCTCTAACCAGCTGAGCTATGAGACCTGTCTGTTTTTAATTAAGACGGTGCAAAAGTAGTATTTAAAAATGAATTGACCAAATTTATAGGGATTTTTTTCGAGAAAAAGGGTGAAAATAAGTGGTGAAGGCTTTGGCTATTTGAAGAGAATGTTTTATTTTTGCGCTGTAAAAACAATTCATTACATTGGTAAAACTGAATTATGAAAAGAGTTATTACTTCGCTATTCGTAGCTTTTATTACGCTTTCGGCGTTAGCTCAAGACCGTAAACTGACGGTTGCCGAAGCGGTTTTTCACGCGGTACAAGACCCTTCTTCTGAAATGGGATACCGCTTGCTCTCTCCTGAAACTTTGGATAATTTGCAGTGGATTGAGGGCACTGACCTGTATCTGTACAGCAAAGGTGATACGTATGAGATTTTCAACCCCAAAGGTGAAAAAGTGGGCGCTATTGGCAGTGAGCTCACAATGGGGTTTGAGTGGTTGCAAAGCTACTTGCGAAACAGCGGTTCGTTGCCTCCTATCACCTATATCGGTAAAGAGGAAATGGTTTTAAAAGTGGATAATACTTATTACCGTTACAATTACGAGCGCAAGAATGTGCTCAGTAGTATCACGCTACCCAAAGGGGCTGAAAACGCTGAATACAATCCTCTTACAAAATCGGTGGCATATACCTTAGATAATAATTTGTATTTGGCTACTGAAAAGAATGAAAAACAAGCGGTTACTGCTTTTACTGATGCGAATATTGTAGCGGGTAAATCGATTCACCGCAACGAATTTGGCATTAATAAAGGTATATTCTTTTCGCCTAAGGGCAATTATTTAGCTTTTTATCAGAAAGACGAAAGCAAGGTGGCTGATTACCCTTTGGTGGATATTACCACTACTCCTGCTACCTTAAAAGCGATTAAATACCCGATGGCAGGTCAGCCGAGCGAGCAGGCAGCAGTAGGGATTTACGATTTCCAAAGCGGGAAGGTTTCTTATTTAGACATCAACACTACCGATGAGCACTTTCTCACGAATTTGGCTTGGAGCCCTGATGAGCGATATATCCTTTTGGCGGAAGTAAACAGAGCGCAGAACCACTTTGCCTTAAACCGTTACGACGCACGTACGGGCAAAAAGGTAAATACAATTTTTGAAGAGCGCAACGCTAAATGGGTAGAGCCCGAAAAGCCTGCTGTGTTCTTGCCGAACAACGCAAATGAGTTTTTATGGCTAAGCGAGCGCGATGGTTTTACAAATGTATACCATTACAATGTGAATGGCAAACTCATTAAGCAAGTCAGCAATTTCCGTTGGGTAGTGCAAGATATTTTAGGTTTCGACGCGCAAGGGAAATACGTATTTATCACCGGTACAGGTGCTGACCCACGTGAGCAACATTGCTTTAAGATAGAGCTTAAAAACCCTAAAAAGGTGAATACTCTTACTCCCGAAGCAGGAACTCATAACGTACAGCTGAGCAGTGACGGGAAATATCTTTTGGATAGCTATAGCAGTATCAGCGTTCCACAAAATATAGACCTTGTAAGTACGGATAAAGGCAGTAGACAGCATTTGCTTACGGCTAAGAATCCGCTGGAAGGTATTGCGGTAGGCACCACCGAGTTTGTAACGCTGAAAGCCGAAGACGGTACACCTCTTTACGGTAAATTGCACAAACCTAAAACTTTTGACCCTAACAAAAAGTACCCTGTGCTGATTTATGTATATGGAGGACCACACGCCCAACAGGTGAAAAACGAATGGTTGGCAGATACTTACTTGTGGTTACACGCTTTTGTAGAAAACGAACAGTATATTGTGTTTACCTTAGACAACCGCGGTAGTGAAAACAGAGGTTTTGCTTTTGAGAGCGTAATCCACCGCCGTTTGGGAGAAATAGAGGTAAAAGACCAGCTTAAAGGGGTGGATTATTTGAAGAGTCTGCCTTATGTAGATGGCAATAGGATAGCAGTACACGGCTGGAGTTTTGGAGGATTTATGGCTTCGAGCTTGCTCACTCGTCACCCTGAAATATTCAGAACTGCTGTGGCAGGAGGGGCTGTAACCGATTGGAAGTATTACGAAGTGATGTATGGCGAGCGCTATATGGATACCCCACAAGAAAACCCAGAGGGTTACGAGAATAGCCGAGTGGGCAAATACCTCACGAACTTGAAGCGCCCACTACTATTTATTCACGGCAGTGTAGACGATGTAGTAGTACCTCAGCACCTGATGAGTATTACACGTGAGTCTATCAAGAAAAACGACTTTATAGAGTTATTTATCTACCCGATGCACGCACACGGTGTACGGGGTACTGACCATATCAATCTTACAGAAAGAATTATTGATTATGTGAAGAAACACAATCAGTAGTTATCAGAGGATAAGCGAAGGGCTGTCGGCATTGCCGACAGCCCTTCGCTGTTTTTTTATGCTCTTTAAGAGTTGGCTATAAGTCTTTCTAAAGCCATTCCTCTTGAACCTTTGATGAGTATTAGGTTGTCTTGAAAAGAAAGATTCTTAAAGACTTCTCGGAATTCCTCAAAGGTTTCATACTGCGGATAAGGCGCTTTAGTTTGTTTAAAATTCTTTCCGATGAGGTAGATCCCTGCCCATTGGTGCTCTGTGAGTTTATCGACAATGCTTTGATGCTCCTGAGTAGCGTAATCGCCAAGCTCAAACATATCGCCGAGAATAAGCACTTTATTAGGGGAGCTGTTCATAGAAAGGAGATTATCGATAGCAGCAGTCATACTGCTAGGATTGGCGTTATAGGCGTCGAGCAAAACTGTATTACTACCCCATTCCAATAGCTGACTGCGATTGTTTTGAGGAATATAGCTCTCTATGCCCTTCTGAATAGCCTTTGTAGAGAGTTTAAAGTAGCGCCCAAAAGCTACCGAAGCAGCAATATTAGTGAAGTTATAGCTCCCTACCAGATGAGAAGTTGCGACAGTGGGAGTATCAGTAAAGCCCTCTATATTGGCTGGGAATCCTTCTGTGGTGGTTTGTAGGGACGAGTCAGCAAACTGTATTTTCACGGGTTGAGTACTGAGACATTGCACAGAGACGTTTACCCCTTCGCCTACTCCAAAACTATATACATTATTATAGTTTCCCAAAAGTGCTTCGGTGATAGGATTATCGGCATTGGCAATAATGGTTTTATGGTGTGCTTTGAGGTAATCATAGAGCTCGCCTTTGGTTTTTATGACGCCTTCAAAAGAACCAAAGCCTTCTAAATGCGCTTTACCAATACTGGTAATATAGCCATAGTCGGGTTCAGCAATAGAACATAGGAAGGCAATTTCACCGGGGTGATTGGCACCCATCTCCACAATAGCAATATCGGTTTCTGGTTTAATTGTGAGCAAAGTGAGAGGTACTCCTATATTGTTGTTTAGGTTGCCTTGTGTAGCTACTATGTTCAGTTGTTGTGATAATACCGACTTGATAAGCTCCTTTGTGGTGGTTTTCCCATTGCTACCGGTAATACCAATAACGAGTGTTTTTAGCTTCCTGCGGTGATAAGTAGCGAGCTGTTGGAGTGTAGTGAGGACATCGTCTACCAAAAGTGTTTTATCGGCGATGTGATAAGCAGGGTCATCAATTACTGCATAACAGGCTCCTTTGGCAAGAGCTTCTTGAGCAAAGGTGTTACCGTTAAACGAAGCTCCTTTTAAGGCAAAGTAAATACTATTAGGTGTTATATTGCGGGTATCAGTACTTACGCCCGCTGAAGTTATATATCTTTGATAAAGCTCTTCTATCATAAACTATTAGTTCTTTTATAATGCAAAACTACAGCGTTTTTTTGAGTTAAACAAATTGTTTCTCTTACTTTCTGTAAAAAAAGAAAAGAGCCCTCTTGAAAAGTTCAAGAAGACTCTTTGCCTATGAAATATTTTATGGTTTTTATCCTTTAGGAGTTTTATGGTTCTTTTTGGCTTTTGAACCTACACGGCTCATAGCGTTGCGGAACCCTATATAATCGGTAGCGATGTACTGAGGTAAGAAACGACGTTGTGCTGGGTCAAGCCAATAAGCACGGTCTCTCCAAGAACCTCCTTTGTATACGCGTACTTCGTCGTCGATAAGTGAAGTGCGGTCGTTAGAAGTATCATAACCCTTACCGCTGATATCGCTACCTGGTCTTTTAGGACGAGGAGCATTGTACATTGAGTTTGTATACTCTGAACCTTCTGCCATCAAGTCATTTTGGTTGCGATAGTTGCGTGTAGATGATTTATCACCATCGTGATAACTACGATTATCGGAGTGTGTAAAGTTATAACGCAAATAGGTTTCGTTTGAGTCGATAGGAACAGTAGCAAGGTTACCTGGCAAATTACGAGCGATAATTTTACCGTTCATCAAAGTGTCATACTTCACATTCTCAGGAGTTACTACTATTTGTTTTCCGTCTTCACTAATAGCGTGTTTCATATACACGTTACCGCGGTAATAGTTGAAATCTGTTATTTCATCATCAACAATAGGACGATAAACATCGGCTACCCACTCAGCTACGTTACCTGCCATATCATATAAACCAAAGTCATTAGGTGGATAAGTTTTAACTGCTACAGTAATATCACCTTTATCATCTGACCAACCTGCCAATCCACCGTAGTCACCTTTACCTTGTTTAAAGTTAGCTAAGAGGTCTCCACGAGTTCTACGTTTGGTAGAACGAGTGTATTGGCTATCCCAAGGGTATTTCTTTCTACCTTGCAATGAGTTATATTCACGAATACCACCCAAAGATTTAGCAGCATATTCCCACTCTACTTCAGAAGGCAAACGATACTCAGGCAATAAAATACCGCTAGTTTGTTTAGCATAAGTTGCTTCTCCTTCTTTATTGGTTTTCTTACCTCCCATTTCACCAGCTATCTTACCTCCGTAAGTTTGTGATGGAGCGTTCAGGTAAGTATCGGTACTAAATGTGCTAGTAGCATCTACTTGGTAACGAGCATCTTTTGCAAGATAACCATCACGTTCCAAGATTGCCTCGTTCACACGGTCAGTACGCCAAGAACTAAACTGTACTGCTTGCACCCAGTTTACCCCTACTACAGGATACTCAGCATAAGCAGGGTGACGCAAGTAATTGCTAACCATTGCTTCATTAGCACTTAGAGGGCTTCTCCATACTAAGGTATCAGGAAGGGCACCTATATATATATTTCTATATTGCTCTTCATCTGGTGGGAACACACGTTTTAACCAATCGAGGTATTCCATATACATCTTGTTGGTTACCTCTGTTTCGTCCATATAAAAAGACTGTACGTGTTGTTGGGTAGGTGTGTTATTCCAGTCGTGCATTATGTCGTCTTCCACCTGACCCATAGTGAAGGTACCTCCCTCAATGAGCACAAGACCAGGACCTGTCTCTTGGTCTTTAAAATCTGTATTGTATTGAAAACCACCTTCTTTCGCGTTGATTTTCCAACCTGTCGCACTCGATGTGTTCTTATCAGTCTTCTTGCCACAACCTGCGAGCAACAATCCTGCTAAGGCCATATAAACAGGTACTTTTAATAAATTTCTTTTCATAGTAAAAACACTTGTTAGCATAAAAATTCGGGCGCAAGATACTACTTTTTTTTAATGTAGTATCATCTTTTCTCAATTTTAACTATATATTAATATTCTATTTTTTGTGTATTTTTTATATATGTTTGATTTATAGTTTTATACACTCTATTCTCTCCTTTTCTTGTTTCTCATATTTCCTCTTCTCTCACCCTATTTTTTAACAATTCTTTAAGTATTTTGTTTATAACATTTGGTTCTTATCAGCTAAAAAAACCAATAACAACGACAAAAAGAACGCTATAATAGGTGCTATCATCCACATCGCAAAAAATCGCTTTACTTGAGTCTTGCGAAAAATATTCTTATGTCCCATTTTCGCTACGCCTATTCCTAAGATAGCTGCTACATTCACTTGTACCAATGAGGTGGGTATTCCTTTTACAACCGAAGCCAGCAACAACAAGCTCCCCGATATAAATGCGATAATCACCGCTTCAAACTTCCCAAAAAGTATTATTTCCTTCCCTGTATTCTTCAGTATCTTATGTCCAAAAAGCGAAGCGCCAATGCCAAAACACGGTGCTACCACCAAGGTAGCCAACATCAAAATAACAATATGGTCGCTCTCGCGAATGTGTAGCTCATTAATCGTCATTGTATACAAAGGTCCCGTCGCATTAGCTACGTTGTTAGAGCCTATCGCAAACGATACGTACAAAGCCATTATCACCAACGCTACATCCCAAATATGCTTCTTGTTCTCATTCTGCGCCCGCTGTATCGTCAGCCCTCGCCTGCGCATCGGTTGGTAAATGTATTTCCCCGCAAAATAACTCAGAAAATAAGCAATCACAGGCAATATAAACCACGCAGGTATAATCTCCATAAATAGCCTATTCGTGTCTAACTTCTCAAAATACAACGCTGGTGCCGCTAAGGCTAATACTGCTGCCTGACTGGTGGACTGCGGTATCCCGGAAATATTCGAAATAAGCATCGTTACCGCTATCGAAAATAAGGCTATCGATACCACCGTAAAATCCAAATACTCCGAGGGTAATATGCCACTCCCCATCGTACCTGCCGTTTTCTTCCCTGCCAAAAACGCCCCTACAAACACCATTATCCCAAATAACCCCGGGATAACAGTCTTTCTAATCACATTAGCGCCATAGCTTGCCGAGAATGCAGGAGCGGTACCGCTACCTCCCATCGTAATGGCTACTGCCATTGCAATGAGAAACGGAATAAGTAATTGGCTGTATATGGGTGTCATTCTTTATATCAGTTTTTCTCCGCAAAAGTATAAAATCTTTTTTAAATAACAATACTTTTTCTGCAAAAAAAAAGCCCGATATTACTATCGGACTTTTCCATTAACCAACCAAAACTTTAAATTATGAAAACTATTATTTGAAGTTTTACAATGAGCTACCACCCTCATTGCGTCGGCAAAGGTACGGCGTTTTTTTTAACTACCAAAATAATTCCAGAGTTTAACAAAACTTTAACGCACCTATAATGTTTTTATTACTGATTATCAGTGTTTCTTGTCTTACTTTTATTTCTTCTCCAATTTATTTATCTCCGCAAGTTCTGCCTCTGTAAGTTTCTTAAATGTATACTCATACGTTCCTTGATTATCGTCATCATCTTTATCTATAAATGAAATAACAAGCCTATTTCCTCTTACAAAAAAGTTCTCAGGAGTATCGTCTTTTTTAATAATCATACCATTAGAAGCAGTATAAGGCACCGCTCTGCCTTTTTCAAACTCGCAACGATTAGTATTACTATTGAAGCCAAAGTCATAATTAGTTACTGTATTGGCGGTATAAATATCTACTTGTTTATCTTCACAGGGTTCTTTTTCGATAGGTTGTCCATTAAAGGTAGCTTTTTCTATCTGCCACGCCCCTATGAGTGCTTTGGGGTCGGTAGTTTTTTCAGGAGCTTTATACTCCATCGCTCTAAGGGCTG
>NZ_KB291512.1:7955-9517 GCF_000318315.2 Capnocytophaga sp. oral taxon 324 str. F0483
TATACTCCATCGCTCTAAGGGCTGTCAATTCTTTTTCGCTGATTTTCTTATAGGTATATGAAAAAGAACGCTTTCTCCCTTGTTCATCTAATCCAGTTCCGTTTATCTCAAATTTAGTTTCAGTCACAGTAAAAGTAACTGTCTTACCTTCAATTGTAATAGTTGTCCCCAATATAGTATAAGGTTTTATTTCTTGTTTTTTATAGGTACAATTATATTCATCATACTTTTTAAAGATAAGCTCTTCTACTGTGCTTTCAGTAAAAATAACAGCATCTTTTAAAGAGCACTCCGAAAGCTCTAACTTCTCACCATCAAGAGTTGCCGATTCCACTTGCCACGCCCCTATCAGTTGTTTTTTGTAATCAGGAGCTTTATACTCCATCGCTCTAAGGGCTGTCAATTCTTTCTCGGTAATTCTTTTATAGGTAGTGGTAGAAGGCTTTTTGTTTCCTTGTACATCTGTATAGACTCCCTCTATCACAAGTTTACCCTCAGTAATGGTAAAAGTGGTAGTACCATCTTTGGTTGTAAAGGTGTTTCCCGAAAGAGAGTAAGTCAAAGGGTCTTGTTTCTCATAGGAGCAATTACCATCTCTTTTCTTAAACGAAAGACGTTCGATTGTCTTTTCAGTAAAAACAATCGTTTCTTTTAGTGTACATTCTGAAACCGAAGACGGTTTTCCGTCTATGGTAGACGATTCCATTTGCCACGCTCCTATCAGTTCGACAGTTTTCTGTGGAGGCTCAGGTGTTTTATCATCCTTGCTTCCGCAAGACGAAATCATTGTGGCAAGGGCAACAAATGCCCCAAATAAAAATTTCTTCATATGTGTTAGTATTTTTAGTTTGAGGGCGCAAAACTATAAAATTAATTTATCTTCACCAAAAAATCATCATAACACCCCACCTCCGAGTTCCTCCTAACCTCTCCAAACTCTTTTACACCCCCCTATTAGTCACTACATTCCCCCTTTTCCGTCGCTACATTCCCCCTTTGGAGGTAGCCAGCGACAGCTGGGTATGTGCACCGCGAGAGCGGAGTATGTGAGAAGGGAGAGGTTCATCACCTTTCCCAGCTTGTCCCCCTTCGGGGGTTCGGGGGCTTACCGAATAAATGACTCGTCACAGTTCCCCCTCTCCGAGAGGTTTCTTTCGCTTTTCCGTCACTACATTCCCCCTCATTGAGGAAGTCCGCGACAGCTGGGTATGTGTAAAAGGGGAGGTTTCCTCCGCTTTTCCGTCACACTCCCTCCTAGTGCCTATGCCCTAAGGCCTAGTGCCTCTTCCTCTTTCTTTCGCCTCGAAACCCCGTTTTTACCATTTTTATTATTGTTGTATTATACTATGAATCAACTATTTATACACCCCTTTCTATACCAATCGTCCAAGATTCGTATAAGCTTCCTATAAGCTACCTATAAGCTAACTACATTCATCCTCACACCCTTTTTTCATCAAAATCCCTTCCTTCCTTCTTTCGAGCCTCTTCGTTTCCTTTCTAAAATTCCTAATAGCCTCAACACATTGCTTTTTCATCTCAAACTTTGGCAAAGTTTTAAA
>NZ_KB291514.1:0-13654 GCF_000318315.2 Capnocytophaga sp. oral taxon 324 str. F0483
CGAACAAATGACGGTGCGAGCCACACGGGCAAATAAACAAATGACGAAGGAAGGGCAAACAAATGACGAAGAAATGATGAAGGATAATGGGGGGAAGCTTAAGGATTGATTATTGCAGATTTAAAGGAGGTATGTTAACTTCATACTTATATATTTATGCTGTTTTAAACTTGATATCATTATAACAAAAGGAATGAAAATCATTACATTAACTACTGATTTTGGTTTACGAGATTACTCGGTGGGAGCTGTAAAGGGTGCTATTTATAGTAAGTGCCCCGAAGCTTGCGTGGTAGATATCTCGCATTTGATATCACCTTTTGATGTGTTTCAAGCTGCCTTCATCTTAAAGAATGCTTATGTACATTACCCAAAAGGGAGTATACATATCATAGGAGTAGATGCGGAGCGCACTCCTGAGAAAAGACATATGGTAATGAAACTGAACGGGCATTATTTTATCGGGGCTGATAACGGTATTTTTCATCTTTTAGCAGAAGATAAAAAGAACGCTGAACTGTACGAAATAAAAGGCAAAGAAAGCACTGAACTTTTCCCTACGCTGTATTCATTCCCTTTGATTGCCCAGAAAATATGCGAAAATATCCCCCTTAACAAAATAGGCAAGAAAACCGATACGTATTTAGAGGCTACTCATTTTAAACCAGAGATATCTGCTGATAAACGTTTCGTTTACGGTACGATTATTTATATTGACCACTATGGCAATGCGGTGAGCAATATCAGTAGGAAATTATTTGAAGAAATAAGACAAGATAGAGCTTTTGAGGTTATCTTTAATATGTATACCTTCAAAAAGATTTATAACCAATACAGCGAATTTATTGATTTTAGTGTTCCTCTTGACCTTCGCGCTCCTGATGGAAAACGAATGCTTCTGTTTAACGACCTGGACTATTTGCAATGTAGTGTTTACAAAAGTGATACTCATACAGTGGGGGGAGCTTCTTCTTTATTAGACATCAATTACCTTGATAGAGTGAGCGTTCACTTCATTTAATAGTAGATAAAACAACCCAATGAAGAATGAGGAAAAAGTGAATGAAGGCAAAAATATGGAAACTTTTTTTGTTTATTAAGTTTTTTGTTATACCTTTGCCCCCGATTTAGAACACTTAATACAGTAATTTAAGAAAAATGAAAAAAATAATTACTACAGTTATCATAATAGTCCTTGTAGGATTAATGGGGCTCCGCCTATATTCTAACAAACAGAAAAATGCTGAAGAGGTAGCTATTGTAGCCCAAAAAGAAGCCCAAGTAGCCGTACGTGCTGCCAAAGTAACAGAAGAAAAAGTAGCCGACCTTTTTACGGCTAACGGGACTTTTGTAGCCGAACAAGACCTGAATGTATCTTCAGAAGTAGGAGGACAAGTCATAAAAATTTACGTAAAAGAGGGTGATTTTGTGAGAGCAGGGCAAGTATTGGCGCAAACAAAAGCCGACAGAACCAATGTGCAGTTAGACAATGCCAAAGCGGTACTCGAAACCGCAAAATCGGATTTAAAGCGCTTTGAAAGTGCTTACCAAACAGGAGGAGTTACCGCTCAACAATTGGAACAAGCGCGCTTGCAACTCAAAAACGCCCAAGCGAACTACAATTCGGCAGCTATCGTATCGGGTGATACAGCGGTGCGTAGTAAAATCAACGGGATTGTAACTAGCAAAGAGGTAGAGGAAGGAACTCTTGTAAGTGCTGGACAGACGTTATTCAACGTGGTAAATATCGACAATTTGAAATTGAAAATTACCGTAGATGAAAGTCAAGTAGGAGAACTAAAAGTGGGGGATATTGTTAAAATTAAACCCAGCACTTCTTCGGAATTAGTAGAGGGGAAAATTACTTTTATCGCACCAAAATCTAATGGAGCTCTCAAATTCCCCGTAGAAATATTGGTAGCCAACAAAGACAAAAAGCTAAAAGCGGGAATGTATGCGACTGCACAGTTTGGCAGTGGTAATGATGAGGTTACGGCTCTTGTAGTACCTCATTCTGCTTTCGTGGGTAGTGTGAGCCAAAATAAAATTTTTAAAATAGTAAATAGCAAAAATGCTAAAGGTCAGGAGGTGCTTAAAGCTGAAATGGCAAATGTGAAAAGCGGTCGCAATTTTGGTGATAAGGTAGAAATCATCAGCGGACTTACTGTTGGTGAAGAAGTGATTACCAGTGGACAAATTAATATAGATAACGGAACACCTGTGAAAATAGTAGAGTAACTTACTATTTATCTTAATATTTGAATCTCTCCGTCTGTATCAAACCTAATCAGACGTGAGGGATTTTTTATTTGGGTATCGTCTTGACGGTAAGGTACTACATAATCACATTGCGCAATAATTTGGGGATTAATGAGTTGGTAATACAAAGGTGTTGGCTCTCCACTGATATTAGCAGAGGTAGAGACTATGGGTTTACCAAAATCGGCAATCATCTGTTGGCAGAACACATCTTGCACGACCCTAATGGCTACTGTATTATCAGCAGCTATCACATTCTTAGCCAAATGCAAAGGGTGACTATAAATAATAGTGGTAGGCTCTTGCAAGGTTTGAAGATAAGCGAGCACCTTAGGAGGTATATCTGTTACGTAGTGCTGTAACATCTCTGTATCACTCACTAAAATGATGAGGCTTTTGCTCTCACTGCGTTGTTTTATTTGGAAAATCTTAGCTACCGCTTCAGGATTTGTAGCATCGCACCCTAAGCCCCAAACGGTATCGGTGGGGTATAGAATTATCTTTCCTGCCTTTAATATTTCAGTTATCAGATGGTTATTTGCCATTAGTTTTGTAATTTTGCCCGCAAATATATGTAAAAAATGTATACCTCCATCATATCATTCTTTAAAAGTTTTTCTTTCTTCAAAGGGTGCCTCAAAACCATTGCGGTGCTTATTCCCTTAGGGTTGGGCTATTGGTTCGACCTAATGGATATTGGCTTACCCATAGCTTTGAGTATTGTTGCGATTTCGCCCAGTGATATTCCAGGGAATCAAAAACACCTTTACGGAGGTCTTTTCATAGCAACATTACTAGCAACTATCAGTTCTACTTTGGTAAACCTCACAGCTCCTTACGAGTACTTATTACTGCCTACCATATTTCTACTCACCTTCGGAAACGCTTATATTTCGTTGTACGGACATCGCACTACAATGGTAGCTTTCGCGGGATTATTTGAGATAGCCTCTACTTTAGCCCACTTGCAAACAGGGTGGGGTATTGTTTTGTACAGTGGTTGTGTATTATTAGGAGGTTTATGGTACAGTGTATTAGTGTATATATTCCTAAAAATACGTCCGCGTTTGTACAGTGAACAGCTGTTAGGGAAGTGCTTTGCTCTTACGGCAGAGTTTTTTTCGGTAAGAGCTGATTTACTCATCGCCAAAGACAGAAGCGAGGGACTCAAAAAGCTCATCAACCTGCAAACAAGCCTCAATGAAAAATATGAAAAGCTCCGTGAAGCCGTACTTGATTCACGGAGCAAATCGGGTAAAACCGATTACCTGCAACGCCAATTTTTGATGTTTATAGAGCTAGTGGATATCTTCGAGCTAGCTTTAGCCAACCCCGTACAATATGAGAAAGTGGACAAGGCTTTTGCCGAGCATCGTGAATATTTACAAACTTATGTAGATTTCCTCAAAGAGCTATCGAGACAGCTACAACAAATGTCCGAATACATTGGGTCACGCAAGAAGATACAATTAGACAACTGTTTAAAAAACTTATTAGCGCAAACCAAAGAGAAGAACGAAGCCTTGAAAGCACTTTCAGAAGTATCGGAAGAAGATAAAGAACGTACTTTGCTGTTGCGAAATTTTTATATCTATATAGAAAGTCAGTATCATTCTATTGAAAATATCCGACATATCTTTGAGAATTATTACAGCAACGATGCAGGGGTACGCGATGAGAGTACTTATCGCAAGTTTGTGAGTTACCAAAACTACTCGTGGCGACGGCTCAAAGACCATATATCTTTAAAATCTACCTTTTTTAGGCACGCAATGCGCCTATCTATAGTGGTATTTTTGGGTTACCTCATAGGTGATATATTCCCTATCAACAATGCCTACTGGATTATCCTTACCATTTTCATTATTATGCGCCCTGGTTTTGGGATTACCCAAGAGCGATCGCTCAGCAGGGTTTATGGCACTATGATTGGTGGGGTAGCTTCGTTTGCTGTGATTTACCTACTCCCCTACCCTAGTTTGTATCTCTATGTTGCTATTTTGTGTATGCCTATTGCTTTTGGGTTGATTCAAGAGAACTATATGTACGCCTCTATATTCATCACTATAAGTGCGATATTTATTTTTGCACTGATTACACCTAATGTTTACAGCCTTATTTATGACCGCCTATTGGATACCGTTATAGGGGTTGGGCTATCGTTTGCAGGGAATTATCTCATTTTGCCTACGTGGGAACACAATACTTATAGGGAAGCGGTTACCAAATCAGTAAAAGCTAATATCGGTTACTTACAGCAAGTAAAAGAGATTTTTAACACCGGAGAAGGGATTACCACTGCCTATAAAGTATCGCGCAAAGAAGCTGTGTTAGCACTCTCAAACCTAAATACCACCTTCCAACGAATGTTACAAGAGCCGAAGTTTATGCAGTACAAAAATCCATCAGTATACGGGATTATCGTGATACAGCAAGCCTTCTTAGCCTCTGTGGCTTCGTTTGGCATTAGGTTGAACAGCAAGAAAGTAACCTTCCCTAAATCGGTATTCAACGAGGCAATTGAGAGTCTTATAGCAGCCTTGCAACATTGTTTGACGTTACTTGTTGAACCTACGGCTACTGCTCAAACTGATTATAAAACGCCTATTGAACAATTCAATCAGTCTATTAGAGAAATAATAAACACTCCTCAAAATACAGATACCTCTTCACCTATCTCAATGCGAGAGACACAATTCTATGGAGAACAGTTCAACTATCTGTTTGGATTAGCGAAGAACTTAGAACAAGCTATTCGGTCTATCAATACGTAATAAAAACTAAGGCGTCATCAATTTGGTGACGCCTTAGTTTTTATTATTTATCTTATAATCATAATTGTTCTACAAATGGAATAGTTACTAACCAAAAGCCTTTAAGTAAAGCTTCAAGGTCGTTGAAAACTTCTAACATAAGTATAGTATTTTAAGATAAAAGGCAATATCTCTTAGCGAATTGTTTTAGGGTCTACCCCCATATTCACAATCGCTTGGCGAATATCAGCAAAAGTTTTGAGATTAGCCTTCCCTTTTACCAATTCGTAATTGGTTCCTTTTTTAAGGTAATTAATCAAGCTAGTCTGTCCTCCAAAGTAAGAAGGTTTAACTTGGTCAATAGAAGTACCATTTTTAAGTGCTGTAAAGAACATACTATATTGGTTCGCACGTTCCTCTATCTCTCTTCTACCTTGGTTAAATTCAAACATTACCACACTCCAATCATTGCCTTCCAAACGTTTTAAATTCATTTTCACTCTATCTACAACTTCTTCAGAACAAGCCTGTGAATTAAAGCGTTTCATATCTGTAACAAAGGTTTCTGTAAGCGATACATTTTTAGCGATAGGTCGAGTAGTATTCTCTCCTCGTTTCACTGTTTTAGGATCGCGTGGCTCACTTATAGTTACAGGTCTTTCAGTATTGTAAGAAGGAGTAACTGTTTTAGGTGTTCTTCCTACCGTAGTTTCATTTCTATTAACAACAGTTGCTTCAGGTTTGGTAGCAGGTTGCTCTTCTCTCTTAGGTCTTTCTACAGCCACTTCCACTTGGTCACGTGCTTTACTTTCCCTAATTATTCTTTGCAAATCTGTTTGATAAGACTTCAATTCAGAACTACCTCCTTTTAAATAAGGACGCAAAAGGCTATCTACTTGTTCACTATTATAAGCAGAATAATCAAAATCCTTTAAGAAGTTTTCCCATACGGCTTTTTCAAACTCAGGTCGTAATTTATCTGTAAGGAAATTGCGCTTTTGGGCTTCTGCTATAAAAAGACTTCCCTTAGGGTCTGCGTGAGTTTCTTTCCAATTATTCACATCCAAAAGAAATGCCATTGCAGGCGAAATCAAATCTATTTTAAGAGTATCTTTGCTATTTGCTTCCACCATTTTAGCTAACTTATTGAGTTGTTCTTCACTTAATAACAAGGTGTCTTTCCCCTCTTCTTTGAAGCTAACAACCAATTTTGTCTCAGCGATAGGCAAGCTCTTTTTTAACCTAATATAAGAATCCTCAATCTCGTAAGTGCGCTCATCTATATTGGTTAAGAAGTGCATTTCGTCTATTTCACTCTCCGAATTGATTGCTACATAAGCCTTCACAGGATTTTTAAGCATCGGGAAAATAAACCAATAGCCTACACCTACTAATATTAAAACAAAAGCAACAGCCGAAGCAATCTTTATCCAAAACGCACGAGACTTAGTGTTCATCTCTATCGCTTCGCCTCGTTCAGTGGTAGCAACCCCTCTGTTTACTACTGATAAACCATTAGAAAACTCAGGACTCTCTGAGGCAATCATTTGTGGATTGTAAGCACCTTTAGCTCTATCAAAATTAACCTCTCCACTCTTCGATATACTAATAACTCTTCCTGTATCTTGATTTTCAAACTCAAAATGGTATAAGTTCTCAGGTAAAACAATCTCTACAGGCGAATCACTGCGCAAGTTTTTACTGAATACAATACCATTGATTTTTAGAGATACTGAAGTTATAGTGCTCGAAATAATCGTAAACTGATACTTCTCAAAAGGTACTGATAAGGCCACCCTATCATCTACCATATAGTTACTCTTGAAAACAATACCATTGTAACTAAGGTTGAATACATTACGTGCCTCATCTCCTTTTAGTAAAAAGTAATATCCCTTTGTATTAGAGTATAGCTTAGCTTTAAAAGTCGTACTCTCTAATGATAAGAACGAAATGTATTTCTCAAATTCTCGTTGAGGAGTTTCCACGTACACCTTAAACTCTTTTGGAGCAAACGGAATTAAATCAAAAGTATAATTGTTTTGTACTTTCTTGATATAACCTCTTTTTATCGCTTTCTTAATCGTATCGTGATAAGAGAACATCTCGTGGTATCTCGATTTTTCAAGAAGCACTTCAATAGTATCATCGTCCGAGAAGACTTCGTTCATATAGGTAGCTCCCACGTCTTTACCATTCTTCATAAAAGCTAATATCTTAATATTAGCATTAGAAGGCAAAAACCGAGAAGCTCCACTACTTCCTCCTGCATTGGTTGTTTGGAAAGTAGAGGTACTTGTTCTGGGTATTGCGTATTCTGGAAAAAGAAAGTCAATACTATAAGCTCGGGGGTCTTCCACAAATTCTTTGCGCAAGAACACAAGGTCTTGGTATTTCTCAAACTCAGGACGGTAAGGCATATTGAAGTACTTATCTACCTCATAAATATCCATATAAGGGAAAACCTTAGGCATATAGCTTTGGTCTAATGCGAAAGAAGCCGTTACTGGTTCCTCTACCAACTGCTTTTCATACCCTCTCAGAAGATTAAAATATGGGAATATATCCTCTTTTTCATTGAGTAACGGAATATTGTTCTCGTAATTGATATGCTCTGCAAAGTACATATCCATTAACAAGTTCAATACTTGTCGTACCCCTCTCCATTGTAAAAAATGTGGTATATACAATGAAATGGCTATATACACACCGCTCTGTCCATTCACTTCTTTTGAGGAACGGTATTGTGTGTATATCTTGTAACTATTGCTAAACTGCAATGTGTAAAAATCTACACGCGGGGTGTGTATGCGTATAAAGGCACTGATATCTTTCAATCTATCCTTTACTTCTTGCAGCTGAAAGTTAACTCCTTGTGAGGCTAACACCTTGCATCCCTGCTTGTAACCCCATATTGTTAGACCTATTGTATTAATTTTGGATTCCATAGTATTTTTTGAGATTCTGCTAAAATTGGTACAAAAGTACACATTATTTTTAATATACAAAAATTTTATTGTAAAAAAAATACCTACAAAGGCAAATTTCCCTTATAGGTATCAAAAATTATAATTGATATGAACTATTTAAATCCTTATAATTTATTAGTTTCCAGCAGGTTGCTCAGTAGCAATTTCCGCTTTGGGCTCTTCAGTCTTTTCTGCAGGTTTTGTCTCTACTTTTGCTACTTCTGCTACAATTTCAAATGGAAAATCAACAATTACTTCACGGTGTAAACGGATAGAAGCATTGTATTTCCCAGCACGTTTGAGGGTGTTACCAGCGATAGAAATAAATTTCTTGTCAATATCGTGACCCGCTTTGGCTAATTCTTGTGCCAAATCACCATTATTAATTGACCCAAAAAGCTTATCTCCAGCACCTACTTTGGCAATAATTTTTACCGCCAATGACGAAAGTGCTTGAGCTGTTTTCTTAGCCTCATCAATAATATGTTGCTCTTTGTAAGCTTTCTGTTTTAAATTTTCAGCTAATACCTTTTTTGCTGAGGGAGTAGCCAAAATTGCAAATCCTTGCGGAATGAGGTAATTACGTCCGTAGCCGTTCTTTACTGTAACGACATCGTCCTTAAAACCTAAATTATGTACGTCTTGTTTTAGTATAATTTCCATAGTTTCTACTCCTGTTATTATTTTAATAAATCGGCTACATAAGGCATTAATGCCAAGTGGCGTGCTCTCTTCACAGCGGTAGCCACTTTGCGTTGGAACTTCAATGAAGTACCAGTAAGACGACGAGGTAACAACTTACCTTGCTCGTTTACAAACTTCAAGAGGAAGTCAGCATCTTTGTAATCAATGTATTTAATACCTGATTTTTTAAAACGACAATATTTCTTTTGTTTTGAAGTGTCGATGTTTAGCGGAGTAAGATATTTGATATCTCCTTTTTTTTGTTCTACTGCCATTTTCTTACGCTTTTTTAGTGTTTAACTTTGCTCTTCTCTTTTCAGCCCACTCAATGGCGTGCTTGTCTAATTTCACAGTCAAGTAACGCATCACGCGCTCATCACGACGGAATTCCAATTCAAAAGCATCAATTACTTCACCAGCTACTTTAAACTCGAAGAGGTGGTAAAATCCGCTTTTCTTGTTCTGGATTGGGTAAGCTAATTTCTTCAAGCCCCAATTCTCTTTTGCTACAAATTCTGCACCCCTTGAAGTAAGAAAATTCTCAAACTTTTCTACTGCTTCCTTTATCTGTGTATCAGATAAAACGGGATTCAAAATGAAAACAGTTTCGTATTGATTCATAAATAAAATGATTAATTTTTAATTCGAGGTGCAAAAGTACTACAATTATTTTACCTGACCAAATAATCTGCAATATTTTTTACAAAATAATATCCAAATACCTGACAATGAATAATTATTATAACTCTCTCACTTTTCTTAAAACCTATATTAAACCTTCTTGTATCAAATTATGCAAGTGTATAATCCCCTCGTATTGCCCTTCACGCGTTACCAATAACTGCGTAATTTTATTCTTCTCCATTAGGTGTAACGCATCAATAGCCAAACTCTCCAAGTCAATCGTCTTAGGGTTAGCACTCATTATATCTTTGGCTACCAATCCTTTTATACTATCCGTTTTACTGAGCATTCTGCGGATATCCCCATCAGTCACTACCCCCACAATTCGTCCATTATCAATCACAGCAGCTACCCCCAACATCTTTTCCGATATTTCCACAATCACCTTCTTAATATCAGTATCCGGAGCCACTTCGGGTTTTTGGTTGTGTACTACAATGTCAGCCACTTTCAAGTACAAACGTTTCCCTAATGCTCCACCGGGGTGATATTTAGCAAAATCACTGCTACCAAAATGCTTCATTTCAAGCAAACACACCGCTAAGGCATCTCCCAAAACCAACTGAGCGGTAGTGCTGGTCGTCGGAGCTAAGTTATTAGGGCAAGCCTCTTTCTCTACGTGAGCGTAAAGCACGCTATCAGCCTGTTGGGCTAAAACCGAATTTCTGTTAGAAGTAATCGCTATCAATTTGTTATTACCGCGTTTAAGCAATGGTACCAATACTTTTATTTCGGGCGTATTACCACTTTTTGAAATGCATATCACCACATCGTCCTGTTGTATGATGCCCAAGTCACCGTGAATCGCATCAGCAGCGTGCATAAAGATAGCAGGCGTACCAGTAGAATTCATTGTCGCCACTATTTTATTAGCAATAATAGCACTCTTCCCGATACCCGTAATCACCACACGCCCCTTCGATTGCAGTATATATTCCATCGATTTAGTAAAATCGTCATCTATATAGTCTACTAATTTAGCAACTGCCTGAGCTTCTTCACTGATAGTTTGTTTGGCAATGGTTATAATTTCTTCTGTTTTCATTCTCAATAAATTGTTTTGCGTGAGGCAAAAGTAATACTTTTTTTGTTCATATAAAAACACCCTTCGCTTTTTTGCTTTCTAACAAACATCTTTTCTATACAATTAAAACGCTTTATTCACTCGCTTTTTGCGGTACTCTCTTGGCTAAAAAGAACTGTTTGTCGTGCTACAACCTTTTGTATAAGATGAAGTCTTGAATAGCCATTTTACAAGGCACATCCTTGATTTTGTTTTAAATTTGAAATCAATTTTGTTTAATTTCTGAAGCACAGCTTTACTTCTCTACTTCAAACTCACATTATTTACTATCCCCATATCCTTTGCCAAAGTTTGAGATTTTGGCAAAGTTGAAATCACCTTCACCCTCCTATCCACTTTTCACTTTAAACCTTTCGTTTTTCCAGTCTTCACCCTTCGCTTAATTAACACTTTTTAACTCTTCAATCTTCGCTCTTAATCCCTCATTCTTAACTACTTATATACCCTTTCTATACCAATCTTCCAAGATTCGTATAAGCTTCCTATAAGCTCTCTATAAGCTAACTATACCATAACCCTATCTTCGATACTTTCCGATTCCCTCCGAGATTCTCCGAAAACACACCTTTACAATCCCTACTCTATTGAAAAAAATAAGACAATGGTTTTATTACCATTGCCTTATAATAATTATTTTTTGTTCTCTTCTTTGCTCATTCCTTTTTCACTTCTTGTAGCATTACATCACAAGAACAAGATAATAAATATAAAATTAACTGTTTCATTTCCCTTTCTTCCAGTTTTCAAGTTCTTTCTCCTTGTCTGCCCATTCTTTTTTAAGCTCCTCTGCCCAAAGCAAACGATTTTTAGCGTCGTTAATTACTTTGTCCCAATCACTCCTTTTAGTACCAGTTCTATCGATCTTTCCTATTGGATAAAAATAATCACCATAAGCCCCTGCTACAATCCCCTTATTTTTAATATAAACAAGTTCTTCAATGTCTCTGTCATCATAATCACAGAATTGATAAAAATAATACATTACATCCCCCCATTTTTCTTCTATATTACAAATATAGGTATTTTCAAAAATATCGGGAATAAGAAAACTTAAATTTTTCTTATCTAAAGGGAAAGGGTGGTTAGGAATTACTTTTTTATAATCTTCCTTTAGTACATTTATAGGCTTTATAGGTTGATTAGTATTAAGAATAAAATTCTTGGTAGCTACAGCCATATCACGAGGAAAATCCATACAATAGAAATCATCTACACGACATATTTTACTTACATAGTACTTATTATTTATTTTCTTAACTAATTTTACCCTATTAATATGTAAACTCTTATCAGAAAAGACTCCAAATATTTTATAAATAATTCTCCTAAAAATATTTTTAGTAGGAAATAGATTGCCCTTTATTTTATTGAAATCTATTACTTCCCAGTTTGTTTTACTGTTAAGATCTGGAAGTACCGAAAACAATATTATATAACCTTTCCCTACATCCGGTTCATATCCTTTTGAAAACACATTATACATTTCAATAGTATTTTTAGGACCATAAGGTGAAGTATCAAGTGTATAGTGTTTTACTTCATAGTTGGCTGTCAAACTATCCAACAGTATATACTTTTGCTGTTGTGCCACAATGGCACAAGAACAAAAAAGTAATAGGTATAATAACTGCTTCATTTTCCTTTCTTCCAGTTTTCAAGTTCTTTCTCTTTATCCTCCCATTCTTTTTTAAGCTCCTCTGCCCAAAGTAAACGATTTTTAGCACCGTTAATTACTTTGTCCCAATCACTCCTTTTAGTGCCAGTTCTATCGATCTTTCCTATTGGGTAAAAATAATCGCCATAGGCTCCTGCCACAATTCCTTTATCTTTAATATAAACGAGCTCATCAATACCTCTATTATCATAATAAGAATATTGATAAAAGAAATACATAGTATCCTCCCATTTTTCTTCTATATTAGAGAGGTAAACACCTTCAAGGATATCAGGTATAACAAAAATATCATCTAAATAAAATTGTTGAAAAGGCTTAAATTCTTTATATTTCTGCTTCAATACGTTAATAGGTACTATAGGTTGATTGGTATTAAGTATAAAATTCTTGGTAGCTAATTGAATCTCACGAGGCACCTCTATACAATAAAAGTCATCTACTCTAATAATTTTGCCTACATAATACTTGTCTTTTACCTTTTTTACTAATCTCACCCCACTAATATCATCTTCTTTCTTGAGAGGAAGACTAAATACTTTATAAACAGCTCTCCTAAAAATATTTTTAGTAGGAAACAGATTGTTTTTTATCTTTTCAAAATCTATCACTTCCCAATTCGTTTTACTACTGAGGTCAGGGAGTACAGAAAACAAAATTATATAATCAATCCCTTTATTTGCACCATAATATGAAGAAAATACATTATACATTTCGATAGTATTTTTAGGACCATAAGGAGAAGTATTAAGAGTATACTTCTTTACTTGATAGTTAGCGGTTAAACTATCTAACAATATATATTTTTGTTCTTGGGCTGTAGAAGCCCAAGAACAAAATAATGATAAATATAAAATTAACTGTTTCATAATTTATGGTTTACAAGGAATCCCACTCTTACCTAATTTTTGCTGGTTATTTAAATAATTTTCCCTTTCTGATAGTGACTCATTTTCTACCACACCTACTTTTGCCATTGCACGTGCAGTTTCCAATGAAATTTTTGTATTAGGGAAAGACATTATACTCTGCGCTAAGCTCTCAATAAAATTAGAAAATTTATTATGTCCTTGATTATCATTTATAAGTACATACATCTTTTTTTGTTTTCTGTTTCCTACAAAGAACTCTTTGCTATATACAGAAGGGTATTTCTGATTAAAGGCTTTTTCTCCTAAAGTTTCTCGCTCAGTTCTAAGAAATGCGTGTATCACTTCGTGATAAATAGTAGCCAAAATATATTCTTGTGAAGCCCCTCTTATTACATCATCATTCAAATAAATATCACAGTTTAGAGTGTAATTACCATCGTTATCAACAATTTTAGCGCTTCTAGTTTCCGCAGCATCTGTAGTACTTCCTAAGGACATATTGTGAATTCTAATATTATAATTATCACTTGAACCAAACATTCCAAGAATATTAGAAATCTCATTATTCAGTGTCTTAGCTTGGTCTAAAACAGCTTTAGCACAAGGGTTTGTAAGATCGTCATCTACCTTCTCTTCTACTTTTGTTCCGTCTGAGCGCATCAAACTGGCTCCTACAC
>NZ_KB291515.1:0-5971 GCF_000318315.2 Capnocytophaga sp. oral taxon 324 str. F0483
GGCACTAGGCCTTAGGCCATAGGCACTAGGAGGGAGTATGACGGAAAATCAAAAAAAACCTCCCCCTCTCACATACTCCGCTCTCGCGGGGCACATACCTAGCTATTGCTGGCTATCTTCAAAAGAGGAATGTGGTGACGAAAAAGGGAAGAAATGACTAGGGACGAATGACGAGAGGATGTCTGTAAGGAAGCGTTTTCGTAGAAAAAAGAACTGTGTAAACAGGGATTGTGTAGGATATATAACAAATGTAAGAACTTACAGTGCTGGGGGTGAGAAAATATTTATGGGTAAATTGCTAATTGATAATTATTTTCTATCTTTGCCAAAAATTTACCCATTTATGAATGTAAGATTTACTATACTCACTACCACAATGTTTGTCCTAATGGCTTGTAATAACGGGCAACAGGAAATAGCTGTTGCCGAAGATGCTCTTGCTAACACTCAAAAAGCTGAGGCAGCACGCGATAAGAGCAACGAAAGAAATCCGTTTGGTGCGGGTGGGGCGAATTTTTCTAACAACGTATCGCTACCAACTACACAGCAAGGAGTAAAGCTCAATCCGCCTCACGGAGAGCCAGGACACCGTTGTGATATAGCCGTGGGGGCTCCGCTACCCAACGACGGCAATGTGATAGCCCAAACGCAAACACAAGCACAGCCTGTGAGCAGTGCCGATGCTAAGCCCGTAGTTTCGGGAGGTATGCCACAAGTGCAACAGGTGCAGGTAGCACAACCTCAGACACAGCAAGGGGTGGCGACGAAGGGACAGAAACTGAATCCGCCTCACGGGCAACCAGGGCACCGTTGTGATATACCGGTGGGCGCTCCGCTGAACAGTAAGCCTGTGAAACAGCAAGCACCAGCTACGCCTAAAACGGTAGAGCAACAAATAGTTATCGACCCCAAAATGGCACAACAGCACACGGGGACTACTGAACCGGGCTTTTCAGGGAAGCCTAATCCGCCTCACGGGCAACCGGGACACCGCTGTGATATAGCGGTAGGAGCGATATTGCCATAAAAAGAGGCGCAAGGGGTGATTTTTAATATGTAAATGAGTGAAAAAATAGCAATACAGGGTATCAAAGGTTCGTTTCACTATCAGACGGCTGAGAGTTACTTTGGCAAAGACATAGAGGTGTTGGAATGTCGTACTTTTGATGCGGTAGTGAAAGCACTGCTGAAAGGCGATGCTAACTGGGGCGTGATGGCTATTGAGAATAGCATTGCAGGAGCAATATTACCTAATTATGCGCTTATAGACCGCCATAACCTGCACATTACAGGGGAGCACTATATGAACATACAGCACCACTTGATGGCGCTAGAAGGGCAACGCTTGGAGGATATTACTGAGGTGCATTCGCACTATATGGCACTGTTGCAGTGTAAGGATTTCTTTCACGATTATCCTGATATACGACTGGTGGAATCTCCTGATACAGCTGAGGCAGCACGACAGATACACTTGCAACAACTCAAAGGGGTGGCGGCTATTGCTTCGGCATCGGCTTCTGAGCTCTACGGCTTGCCTATTATTGCGGAAAGCATACAAACCATTAAGCGTAATGCTACCCGCTTTGTGGTACTCAAAACAACTGATGCACACCTACCCAAAAGAGATATCGATAAGGCGACGCTTAAATTCCAGGTGTATGACAAGAGTGGTAGTTTGGCAACGGTGCTGAACGTGTTACGCGATTACGATATGAATATGACTAAAATACAGTCGTTGCCTGTAATAGAGACTCCTTGGAAATATGCATTTTTTGTAGATGTGGTGTTTGATAGCTATGCCCGATACCAACAAGCGATGCAACTTTTGAATATTATGACAGAAGAGCTAAAAGTATTAGGGGAATATGAAAATCGGTTGAACAGTGAGAGCTATTCAAAATCAATTATATAGAAAATAAATATAAAAAAACAGATTAAAAGATAGCTTCTATATCAAAAATATTGACTAATATTGACCGCGAAATTAATAATCAATGGTTAGAGGTTAATGATAAATGACAAAAGACTAATTAGAAATGGCGAATTATGAATTACAAAAGGTGGCTGTATTTAGACGCAATAGAGTGCACCAATACTTACATACCCAGCTTTTGTTGGCTTTATTTCTTAGCTTTTACTTGTTATCTGCACAGTCTATTTCTTTAGAGAATATCTGGACGCAACACGCTTTTTACCCCGAACGTATGTACAACTTGAAGGCACTGAAGAAAACCCCACAATATACAGTGCTCGAATATAACCGTGACAAACACATTCAGGAAATCAACCTTTACGACTTTGCAACGCTCAGCAAAGTACAAACACTCTTTGAAACTAATGAAAAAGTGAACAGGATTGAGAGCTATGAGTTTTCTCCCGATGAGAAAAAGCTCCTCATCGCTACCCGAAAAGAGGATATCTACCGACATTCGTTTATAGCCGATTATTTTCTGTACGACCTCGCTTCTGGCGGCCTTAAAAAAGTGAGCGACAAGCGCATACAAGTCCCCACTTTTTCGCCTAATGGTAAGCAATTGGCTTTTGTATACGAAAACAACTTATATTTATACGACCTTACGACGGGTGCGGAAACCCAAATCACTACCGACGGACAGAAGAACGCTATCATTAACGGTACTGCTGATTGGGTGTACGAAGAAGAATTTGGGATTGTGCGATTGTTCGCTTGGAATGCCGATGGTACACAATTAGCATTTATACGTTCAGATGAGCGCAAAGTACCTGAATTTTCAATGGACATCTACGGTTACGACCTCTATCCTACACCTTATACTTTCAAATATCCCAAAGCAGGGGAAGCTAATTCGGCGGTGAGTTTGCATATCTATACTGTGGCTGATAAATCGGTGGCTGAAATACCCTTGAAAGCCTATTATATCCCACGTTTGCAATGGACAAACGACCCTCATAAGCTGACGATACAAACTCTCAATCGCCACCAAAACGATTGGCAACTCTTGCAAGTGAATAGCCAGACGAAGGCGACGACTTCCTTAGTGAAGGAAACCAGCACGACTTATATAAGCATCAACAAGGAGATACTATTTTTACCCGATAATAGTTTTATTTACCAATCGGAGAAAGATGGAAATAACCATTTTTACTACTGTAATGCCAAAGGAAAATTAGTACGCCAGCTCACGCGTGGTAACTGGGAAGTAACCGATTGTTATGGCTATGATCCTAAAACCCAACAGTTGTTCTACCAATCTACCCAGACGGGCTCTACCCGCCGAGGACTCTATGCGGTAAACCTCAAAGGCAAAGCCCCTCGCGCACTTTCTACTGAGGCAGGAACAAACAAAGGCACATTCAGTGGGGATTTTTCTATGTATATCCACGCTTTTGCCAATGCCACTACGCCTCCACGCTATACGCTAAACGATGCCAAAAGTGGCAAGCAACTCAAAGAAATAGTTACCAATGCCGAATACGCCCAGCGATTGAAAGCCTACAATTTGCCCGAAAAAGAGTTTATGGAACTGAAAACTGCTAAGGGTACTTTCAACGCTTATATGCTCAAACCTAAGGATTTTGACCCTAAAAAGCAATATCCGCTCTTGATGTACCAATACTCAGGACCAGGTTCACAAGAAGTAGCCGACCAATGGTGGGATATGAACGACTTTTGGCACGCAATGCTCACCCAAAAAGGTTATATAGTGCTATGTGTAGACGGCAGAGGCACAGGTTACAAAGGAGCAGATTTTAAGAAATGTACCTATCAGCAACTGGGTAAATACGAAGTTGAAGACCAAGCAGAAGTCGCTCAGCTCGTAGGGGCTTATCCTTATATCGACAAGAGCAGAATAGGGATATGGGGTTGGAGTTTTGGCGGATTTATGTCGTCTAACTGTCTGTTTCAAAAAGGCGATATATTCAAGATGGCGATAGCAGTAGCCCCTGTTACCAATTGGCGTTTTTACGATACTATTTACACCGAGCGTTTTATGCGTACCCCCCAAGAGAACGCAAAAGGTTACGACGAAAATTCACCGTTGTTTCACGCTGCCAAACTCAAAGGTAAATACTTGCTCATTCACGGTAGTGCCGACGACAATGTACACGTGCAAAACGCAATGGTGCTCATCAATACCTTGGTGAGTTTGCAAAAAGATTTTGATTGGTTAATTTACCCCGATAAGAATCACGGTATTTACGACAACACAGGTAGCACACGCTATCAGTTATATACAAAAATGACGAATTTTATCATAGAAAATTTATAAACAAACTTTTTAATTTATTAAATAAATGGATACAAACGTAGAAAATGCGAAAAAGAAGCACCCTAAGGGGCTTTATTTGGTGTTCCTAACAGGTATGTGGGAGCGTTTCAGTTACTATGGAATGCGTGGTATTTTGATGCTATACCTCACCAAGACGTGGCTTGAAGGCGGTTTGGCTTTCGATAAAGCTACAGCGAGTCTTATCTATGGCTTTGCCACAGGACTTACCTATTTCACTCCACTGATTGGCGGTTGGATAGCCGATAACTTTTTAGGACAACGCAGGGCAGTATTGTTAGGGGGACTCATAATGTTCTTCGGTGAGTTTGCGTTGTTCTCTATAAACACTCACTTTGGCTTATATTTAGGGCTATTTTTGTTGATTATAGGTAACGGGTTCTTCAAACCGAACATTTCAGCCTTGGTAGGAGGACTCTATGAATCAGGTGATAAACGTTTAGACTCGGCTTTCTCGATTTTCTATATGGGTATTAACTTAGGGGCTTTCTTAGCACCACTCATTACAGGATTCCTTACTGATAACATCTTTGCTACTCACGGTGTAGATGCACAAGGAAAAGAAATAATCCTTTCTTACGGTTATAGATACGGATTCTTGGCAGCTGCTATCGGTATGCTTATAGGAGAGTTGATATTTGTTTTCTTTGCACAGAAATACTTAGGCGACCTTGGATTGCAACCAAAAGGTGGTAAGAAAAAAGTACAAGAACTTTCGGAAGCCGAAGTGCAAAAACCACTTACCAAAGAAGAAAAAGAGCGCATTGCTGTTATCTTTATCTATTTCTTCTTTGCAATCTTCTTTTTTGCAGGATTTGAGCAAGCGGGCTCTTCGCTTACCCTTTATACCGATAACTATATCAACAGGACGGTGATGGGCTTTGAAATTCCTACTGCTTGGTTCCAATCAGTAAACCCATTGTTCATTGTATTATTAGCACCGGTATTTGCATCGTTTTGGGGTACTAAAATGGGACAACGTCTTACTACTCCGTTTAAAATGGGAATGGGAATGATACTCTTAGGGGTAGGGTTCTTCTTTATGCTTGGCGCTGTTTACGAACGCGGTGGCTCCATAGGGGTAGACCCTAAAGATATAGCAGTGAAAGCGAGCTTGGCTTGGTTGGTGCTTACTTATCTTACACATACCATTGGTGAGTTGTGCTTATCACCCGTAGGACTTTCTACGGTTACAAAACTTTCACCTCCGCGTTTAGCAGGACTTATGATGGGTGTTTGGATGATGGCTGCTTTCTTCGCCAATGCAGCAGGAGGAGTGATTGCTTCTTACGTAGAGAAACTTGGGGCAAGCGTAGTATTTGCTGCGGTTTCAGGATTTGTAATCCTCTGCGGTTTAGGAATGATACTCCTTAACAAGAAACTTCAAGCGATGATGCACGGAGTAAAATAGTGCGAGCGTGTGAGCCACACAGGCGCGTACGAACCGTATAAGTTATATAATAAAGGCTGCCCTAAAATAGGACAGCCTTTTTTGTTATAAATATCCAGAGTTGTCGGACGATTCGGACTTGCCGGACGGAGGTAAGACGAGATTGGTAGCTTTATTGGGGAGGGCTCAGGGAATAGAAAGGTATCGAAAAAGAACGGAAGAAGGGAGGGAGGGTTTTTGATGAAAAAAGGGTGTAAGAAGGGTGTAAGAAGGGTGTGATTAGCTTATAGAGAGCTTATAGGAAGCTTAT
>NZ_KB291515.1:5991-22125 GCF_000318315.2 Capnocytophaga sp. oral taxon 324 str. F0483
GATTGGTATAGAAAGGGTATATAAGTAGTTGGTAGTGAATAGTTAAAGGAGAAGGGTTAGGAGGTGATAAACGAGAAGAAAAACGAAAATAAAACAAAGTTTAGTGAGATGTATCTTAAAAATTGTTTTTTGGTATTGTGTGTTATTTTTGTATTTTTGCACCGAAATAAAAGAAGAAGCTACGAGCTTATAGTATCTGAGAGACAAAGCATATCGTTTTATCAAGGAGAGTTGAGCCTAACGCTCCTGAGATGATGGAGTATAGAGGGATAGGGTTTAGCTTTGGAGTGCGGTTTTGATAGTAGAAGAAGCTATCGTGTTAAAATTATCAATGGTTAATTGCTAATTGTGAATTGTTTTGTATCTTTGCACCCGAAATGAGTGGTTATGGCAAAATTGAAGCTATCGACAGAGTTTTTTTGCGATTATAAACTTATCGCTCTTCACACCCATTTGGAAGACTATCAGTTGGCGTATTTCTTAAATAAAACGCTACATTTGCAGTTGGCTAAGACAAAAGGAAAGGCTTGTTTGACGATGCCTTCGGGAGGACAGTTTTCCTATTATACTTGGGAGGACACCTCTACGGATATTACTTGGCATTGTATAGCTAACAAACTGCAAGACACACAAGCTCCTACTGCTGTGGTTACCCTTTTTGAAGAACTGCCACAGGTGCAATATTTGGTTGAGAACGAAAAGAAGGTGGATTACTTTTTGAAGATAGATACTGAAGGGCGGCTGGATATACCGAAAATTTTAAATCGGCTTCGTGAAGTGCCTGCCACTACCGCACGAGAAATAGCAATTGATACCTTAGATAAAAAATATAAATTGATTTTTCAAGAATGTTAAATACAAAGAAAACAAAGATTGTAGCGACCTTAGGTCCAGCGACCGAGAGTCCTGAGGTGATAAGAGATATGATGATTGCGGGGGTAAATGTATTCCGCATCAACTTCTCGCACGCCGATTACGACGATGTGCGCAACCGCGTGCAAATGATTCGCCAAATCAACGAAGAAAACGGCTTTCATACCGCTATCCTCGCTGACCTACAAGGTCCTAAATTACGTGTGGGGGTAATGGAAGACGACGCTACGGTATACCCTGGTGACCGAGTTACTTTCGTTACCGGAGAGCCCTTCGTAGGTACTAAAGAGCGCGTGTATATGAACTACAAAGCTTTCCCAATGGACGTGAACCCAGGAGAGCGTATCTTGTTAGACGATGGGAAGCTCATCTTTGAAGTAGAATCCACCAACCGCGAAGACGAGGTAGTAGCGGTAGTAGTGCAAGGCGGTCCACTGAAATCTAAAAAGGGCGTGAACTTGCCTAACACCAAAATATCACTCCCTGCGCTTACCGAAAAAGACGTGCGTGATGCCCTTTTTGCTATCACACAAGACGTAGACTGGTTTGCGTTATCGTTTGTGCGTCACCCTGAAGACATTCAGGATTTAAAAGACCTCATCAAAGAGAATGCAGGTCACGAAATTCCTATCATTGCCAAGATAGAAAAGCCAGAAGCCTTGGTGAATATTGATAAGATTATGGCAGCTTGTAATGGGATTATGGTTGCCCGTGGTGACCTTGGGGTAGAAATCCCAGCGGAAGAAGTACCTCTTATCCAAAAAGAATTGGTGCGCAAAGCTAAATCACACCACATTCCGGTAATTATCGCTACCCAAATGATGGAAAGTATGATTTCCAGTTTGACACCCACCCGTGCTGAGGTAAACGACGTAGGAAACTCAGTAATGGACGGTGCTGATGCGGTGATGCTTTCAGGCGAAACTTCGGTAGGAAAATACCCTGTACAGGTAATTCAACAAATGACTCGCATCATCAAGAGTGTAGAGGATTCGAATTTGATACAAGTACCACTTGTTACACCTTTTATCCGTTCGTTGCGCTATGTAACTAACACTATCTGTTTTCACGCAGCCAAGATGGCGAACGACACCAATGCCAAAGTAATTACTTCACTTACAAACAGTGGGTATGCTGCTTTCCGCATTTCGTCGTACCGACCTAATTCGCACATTCTCATCTTTACTGCCAACAAGCGTATCCTCACCCAGTTGAACCTTTTGTGGGGGGTAACTACTTTCTACTACGACCGCTTTGTTTCTACTGATGAGCTTATTGAAGACATTAACCACATTGCCAACGAAAAAGGCTACGTGGATATGGGTGATATAATGATAAGTCTCGTATCGATGCCTATGCAAGGCAAGGGAATGGTAAACACTTTGCGCGTATCGGAAATCGACTCGTGTGCGGTGAATTTTGAGAAGAAAAAGAAGAAATAATTTTAGAGGGTTAATATTTGAGAAAGGTCGTTTAGCAAGGTGCTGAACGACTTTTCTTATTATTGGTTGCAGTACGACAGGCGATTACTTGGGCGAGCCAGACTGGTTATACGAGGCTGAAGGCTGACAACTAATTGTTAAATTGATAAATTTGCTTTATCTTTGCACCCAAAGAGGAACAGATACGCAGTTTTTTGGAGTGTGATAATTAGCCGATTTGGACAATAATCTAAGAGCTAAAACTAACGACTAATAACAAATACTATGATAAAGAAAATATTTATTTTTACGAGTCTGCTATTAGCAATGGCTTGTAGCGACAAAAAAGAGAAAGAAATAGCAGCGATTCCGATGAACTTTGATTGGATACGTCTTGATTCGCTCTTTATGAAGACTCCCGACGCAAAAATGGGTGAGTTAAGTGCACAGTATCCTTATTTTTTCACTCAGAGCGTTACTCCCGAAGAGTGGTGTGAGATACGAAAGGGTTCTATCTTCCCTGATATTCCTGCTTTTGCGAATCTGCATTATGCCGATTTGTACGGAGAAATTGAAAAGAGTGTAGGCACACTTTCTGCTGAAAAGAAAGAGATTAAGAACTTGTTTCAGCATATTAAGTACTATTTCCCTAAGTTTGAGCCACCTAAGGTAGTGATGCTCATCAGTAGGGTAGCTTATGAAACCCGAGTGATTTATGCCGATAGTCTCTTACTTATCGGTACAGATAATTACTTAGGAACTCAACACAAATACTACCAAGATATGGATAAGTACATCAGGGCTGATTTAGACAAGAAAAACCTTGTGATAGATGTAGCTGATGCTTTTGCCGATAAACTCGTACCTCGTGGCATACATCTCACTTTCTTGGACAATATGATTTACGAGGGCAAGAAGCTCTATCTAGAAAGTGAGTTATTACCGAAAAAAACACCCGCTGACCTTTTGCGGTATGACGCAAAGAAGTACGCTTGGGCTGAGGCAAACGAAGCTGAAATATGGCGTTATTTTATAGAAAAAGAATTGCTGTATCAAACAGATAAGAAATTGCTCACCCGCTTTTTGTATCCAGCTCCCTTCTCTAAGTTTTACTTAGAATTAGACAACGAATCACCAGGACAAATAGGGAGATTTATAGGGTTGCGCATAGTACAAGCCTATGCCAAAAATCACAAAGAGGAATCTATGCTGAAAATCTTAGCAATGAAACCCGATGAGCTCTTTAAGCAATCGCTCTATAAACCTAATAAGAATTAAAAGTGAGTTACGCACGCAATTTAATTTAGAAATTAGCAGATTAGTAGATGAGCAAATGTTTTGATTAGCTAATATCTTTTTACTTTGGAGAAATGAAAATTCTAAACACACAACAAATGCGGGAAGCTGATGCGCATACTATCTCTGCTGAAGGTATCACCTCGTGGCAACTGATGGAGCGCGCCGCAACCAAACTCTTTGAGTGGATAAAAGGACACCTCCCCAAAGAGCGAACTGTTACTGTATTGGCAGGTACGGGAAACAACGGAGGAGATGGTCTCGCTTTGGCGCGTATGCTCATAGCTGATGGTTGGCAAGTGAATACTTATCTGCTTTGCTTTAGCGAACACCTATCGCCCGATTGCCAGCAGAATAAAGAGCTCTTAGAAGCACAAGGAATTGCGATTGCCGAAATACGAGCCGAGCAAGTAAATAATATTACGTTTGGTAAGATAGTGATAGATGCTGTTTTTGGCATTGGACTCAACCGTCCAGCTCCTAAATGGATACAACAAATATTTGGGAATTTAAATAACTCTAACAGCTATATATTAAGTGTAGATATGCCCTCGGGTCTTCCTACCGAACGCATTCCGTCTCCCGAGGAGGTTTGGGTACACCCTCACCAAGTGCTCACTTTTCAAGCCCCAAAATTGCCTTTCTTCCTTCCTTCCACAGGTTGCTATATCCCTAAGTGGGAAGTGCTCAACATAGGTTTGGACGAGCATTTTTTAAAGACTCTTCACCCGGATTTCTACTATCTCGAATCCGATATTCAGCAATTACAACGACGACGTGCTAAATTTTCGCACAAGGGTACTTATGGGCACGCGTTGCTTGTCGGGGGAAGTTATGGTAAAATAGGGGCAGTAGTGCTTAGCGGAACAGCCGTATTGCGCGCAGGGGCAGGTCTGCTTACCGTTGCAATTCCCAAATGTGGTTATAACATACTGCAAACTGCCCTACCTGAGGCGATGGTACTCACCTGTGAGGAAGAAAAACATTATAAGACAGTAGAGATTCCTTTTACGCCCTCTGCCATAGGTGTGGGTATCGGTTGGGGTACGCATCCCGAAACTGCCTCAGCACTCTTTGGTCTTTTTCAGCAGTACCCTGATACTCCTTTTGTAATAGACGCCGATGCGCTGAATATTCTCTCTCAACACTCTGAACAATTAAAAACCCTTCCAAAAAATGCAATTCTCACGCCACACCCTAAGGAATTAGAGCGTCTTATAGGTAAGTGGGACGACGACCTGCACAAGCTCACCAAAGCTAAAGCCTTTGCTAAAGAGCACAAAATAATACTTCTCATCAAAGGTGCCTACACGATGATAACCGATGGAGAAAAGTATTGGATAAATTCCACTGGAAATGCAGGAATGGCAACCGCGGGCAGTGGCGATGTGCTTACCGGAATGCTTACGGGCTTACTGGCTCAGGGTTATAGTGCGGTAGAAGCTGTTTGCTTAGGTGTCTTTTTACACGGTTTACAAGGTGACCGTGCAGCAAAAAAAATGGGTATGGAACGCCTTATTGCACGTGACCTTTTATAGTCTTGGCACGGTTTTTGCCCATATGTTAGCGGTTTATCATTAAAAACTCACAAATAATGAAAAGGCTTATCCTAAGTATGGCAGTAATAGCAATGTTTCTCGCCAGTTGTGGCAACAGTAAAAATGCTGTGAGTTACACTCCCGCTGAGAACTATTTTGTCAATAATACTTTCCAAAATACAAAAGTAGAAACTTTAAAAATCGACTCACAAGCTGATTTTGACCGTATCTTTGGAGGTGCTACTACTATCACGGCGCGCCCCACCGCTATTGATTTTAGCAAACAGAGCGTTTTAGCTATCGTGGCTCCTGCCAGCAATAAGGAAGTAAAAATAGTGGTAAAAGCCTTAGAAACCACACTTACAGGTGGTATTTTGGTAAAATATACCATAGATGAAGGTAAAGATTTAGGTCATACAGCCCAGTCTTCTGAAATACTCATCGTAAACAAAACCGATAAAGAAGTAGAGTTTAGAGAAGTATTTTAAAACATAGAAAAATCCCATCGCTATTATTTTATATAACAATAGGGGAGACAGTTTACATAAACTGTCTCCCCTCTCTTTTTGATCAATATTAGTCGGGTATAACCAAATACTATTTCCTCTTTTATATCGCCATACTCCCCTCTTTACGACCCTATAGCTCGCACCTCCGAGTTTCTCAGAGTCTCTCCGAGACCTTCAGTAAGCCGTCTATCCTTTCTCTTATTTTCGCCTCGAAACCCTCTTTTTCTCATTTTTAGTGTTGTTGTATTACAGTATGAATCAACCATTTACATACCCTTCCTATAGCAATCGTCCAAGATTCGTATAAGCTTCCTATAAGCTACCTATAAGCTAACTGCACCCAATTTACCTCTTATCTTTTACCTTTTACCTGATTTCTCTCTTCCGTTCTTCTCCGTTTCCTTCCGAAAAACCCTAACCAGTCCTATTTGTCCAACAAGTCAGACCCATCAAAAAACCTTTTTTATCACTATCCATTTGCTAATTTCTCAATCTACTAATCTGCTAATTAATGGCCGGTGTGGCTCGCACCTGCGACCTTGTACCTGCACTTACGCTATTTTAAAGCGTATAAATATAACTAAAATTGATGACAACGTGGTAACGAGTGATGTAATTACCTTTGTTCCAAAAAGAGCCTCCTATTTCGCCAAAAATTGCTAATTTGCTATGATCGGAAGCGTATAAATCTATTCCTCCAAAAAGATGATAACCGAGATTGACAGTACCTCCTATCCAACCTTTGTTGTTCACATCCTGAGTTTTAAATTCTCGCCACAAAGGAGCGCTGAGATGAAGTCCGGCACCTGTAACAATACCAATATTAGGGCTCACAGGAGTAACCACAGCTAATCTCAAGGGTACATCAAGGGTAGAGACTCTGAGCATTGCGTAGTTACTTTCACTTTGCTGAAAACTTCCTTGTGAAAACTCGCTGACTCCAAACCCCATTTCAAAACGGAAGTTTTTTTCAGGAGAGTAGAGCACTCGCATTTGTCCGCGTAGCAAATCACCTCTCATTTGGAAATCACTACTCACCATTTCAGCAAGCCCTAATCCTGCATCGAATTCACAAGACCATTTCGCATACGGAATACTATCTTTAGCGGTTCCTTTTTCTTGGCTAAAAGCGCTAACAGTAGCGCATAATAGTAGGGATAATTTTATATTTAGTTTTTTAAGCTTTCAAGGATTGAAAGTCAGAATTGTCAGACCAATCAGACTCCGTCCAATAACTAACCCCTTATTTAGGTACTCCCCAAATAGGGAAAGCGTACAAAGGAAATTCATAGCTTTGCAATAAATATACGGGGTTATCTTCTTGAGGTTGGATTTTTATATTTAATTTTTTGATATAGAAGCCCTGTGTACCAAGGTCGTAGATGGCACCTAACGCACGTTTAGCTTGCTCTAAGATAGCTTTGTTTTTCTCATCGCTCCAAGCTTTAGCATCGCTAGTACTCAAATTTTTATCACTGTCTTTTAAGTATAAACGTTTGTTTTTGAGTTCATATTTACAACTGATTTGTAGTATAGAGAATCCACTATCAGGGAATCGATGTCCTATTTGTATATTACAATCATCAGTGCCATCAAACATTATTCTAAGCATAAAGAGGTCGGTAGAGGCATTGACTTTTAAGACATCTTCATAGAAGGCTTCACTCATATATTCATTATTTTTGAAAGCTTGGCTTATAAGAGCAAACCCTTCAATGGTGGTATTGACATCTTTATAATCGTCGTTGTCAAAGAAATTAGGAGGTACTGAGGAATAGAAAAGTTCGGCAGTAACCCCATTTACTGTTGCCTTATACACCGGAGGCATACTACCTGCAACGCGTTCCAACTCGGTAAAAGGTTGTCCTCCTAAAGTGAAAGTGCGATTGAAAGCAACGCCTTTTTCAGTTGCTAAAACAGCTACTTTACTTTGGGTATCTTTCAGCGCCAACACTCTATTGGTAAACTGAATAGGGTAAGTAGTAGGAGTGCCCGTAGCGGTGCTTACTTTTAGATAATAATGAGTTGCATTTTCCGTAATCGGAGTGATATTTCTGTACAAAGCAGGGGTGCGTGTCCAGTCGGTAGAGGTGGCAGGCTCAAAGTAAATAAAAGAATTGCCTTTTACAAGTAAATTCTGAAATTTAAGTTTGTTACCATCTTTACCTGTGTACAAAAACTGATATATCTTTCCCGTATGGGCATAGCCTATTTCCCCTTGCAAGGCATCGGCTAACAGATGGATTTGATTCTGCCCTATAAAACTGAGCACCAAACCACGTGCCTCTTCTTGGGTGCTATAGCTACTGATAGTGGGAGTAACAGTGCCACTGAGGTCGGAGAGCATAGATACTTTTCCTTGAGTGTCGAACTTCATCAGGAACTGATAGCCTCCAAAAGAGTCGTCAGCAGAGATATAAGTAAGTTTCCATCCTTCGGAAGAAGCAGTAAGTTCTTTCATCAGGGCAGGGTTTTGTATTGGAGCAATAGGGTCGGGCTCAGGAGTGTTATTGTCGTTCTTAGAGCAGAACGAGAGGCTCATAGCGAGCAAGAGTAGGGTAAACTTTTTCATAAGGTGTTTATTTTATGGATGTTTTATTTTCCAAATAGATAGTGCAATAAGTAGCAATAGGGCAGTAATACCTATTACTGAGGGCTCATAGAAAATATGGGTAATGAGCAGGAGTACAGCTATTATAAGGATAAATTTGTACATTTAGGTCAGAGTTTTAGAGATTAAATAACTTTGCCAAAGGTGCAAGCCGCACGGGCAAGAAACTTTGGCAAAGTTGTTAAATTATCTTTTATAGACGAGATAAGGAGCGATATAAGTAGGATTATTACGACTTTGTAAGGAGTATATTGGGTATCCTGAATAAGTACGTCCTGTATTTGCTACATAAAATCCTTCTGCAGCTATTTGTATTGTTTTTGTTATGGCATTTGTAGCTTTTGCAAAAATAGTTGCATTTTCAGTTTTCTCCCAAACAGTAGCGTTTGTTTTTTTTAGGGCTCCTGGATTTTTTAAATACAAGCGTTTGTTTCTTAATTCATAATTACAGGTAAGGTAAAGCCATGAATTATTATTTCCATCAAATTTATACGCTATTTGGATTGTGCAAGTTCCATCATTACCAAAGTCCATCCTAAAGATTTCAAAATCTTTAACGCCATCGATTTTTAAGATATTATCATAAAAATCTCGTGACATAAGAGATTTTAAGGTAGAAGGAAGTATTACAAAAGCATTTAATCTTGAAGGAATAACTAGGTAATCATCTGTAACAAATTCATCAGGAGGTACTAATGAATAGTACACCTTTACCGTTACGCCATCAACGGTAGCTTTATAGGTAGGAGGGGTGGTACTATCATCACGTATAAGCTCGGTAAAGTTTTTGCCTTGAATAGTAAGGGCAGGTTTAAAGGCTACTCCTATTTTGGTGGCCACTACTGAGACTTGTGAGAAATCATTGGCATTAGAAAGTGGAGCTACCCCTATACTCCCGTTTTGCATATCGATTTCATAGGGAATAGTAGTACCATTAGTAGTTACTTCCATATAATAATTAGAAATGTTCTCTGCCAAGGCATTGAGGTTACTTGAAAGAGTGCTAATGTCTGTCCAATCTTGCGCTGTAGCGGACTCAAAGTACACAAATTGTTCGGTAGATTTGCGCTGGGTTTTGAATTTGAGTTTATCGTCTTCTTTACCGTAATACAGGAACTGATATTCACCTGCATAACCTGCTCCTCGTTGTCCTTGCATCGCATCAGATAGCTCGTGGATATAGGTTTTGGTAGTGAAGGTGAGTTTCACTCCTTGTCCTTGTTGCAATTCGTACTTGCTGGTGGTAGGAGAGATTGTACTACTATTGAAATCAGATACCATTGTTACAAGACCTTCAGGAGTAAACTTCATCAAGAAATGGTAGCCTCCAAAGGTGCCTTCTTTGGTAAAGTAGGTAAGTTTCCAGCCTTGAGAGGCGGAAGTAAGGGCGTTGCGGAGTTCGCTTTGATTTTCTTCGAAGCGCTTAGAGGGGCTTTTGCCAAAAAGGTCATCGGGTTCGTTCTTTTGGCAGGCAAAAATTGTAAGAGCGCCTACAAATAGGTATATTAATTTTTTCATTGTTCTACTTTTTATTGTAATACAGATAGCATTTGTTGTTCTACTTTAGCTTGTAGTTGATAGATATCGATACCCCATTCGCTTTTGAAGTAGGCAACTACAAAAGCTTCCTTCTTGCGAATAGCTTCTTTTCCAGTCGCGCTACTGATAGCGTTTATTTTGGCGTCCCAAGCGGTTTTACTCATACTGAGCATTCCAGAGGTCATCTCAGCAAAGTCTTCGATGTCATTCAACATAGAATATGGGGTGATAAAACCAGCGGCGTTAGCATCGGCTTCTCGCACGTTATACCAGTTGGCGGTATAGCCAGAAGGGGTAATCTTACCATATTCAGAAGAATAAGGTTTCTTCTGGTTGATGATGTGGCAATACTCGTGCTGGATGGTATGAAAATACTGGCGTGTACCACTGTGATTGTGGGTGTCGAGCTGGTCGACATTGAAAAGGGTAATTTTCATACCACTATCGGCAAAACCAAGAGTAATGGTACCGCTGGGGTTCACGTTGTATCCTCCAATAAGGGAGATTTGGCGCGGTGCTACTTCTTTTATGAAGTTAGGTCCTGCTACCTCAGAATAGGCATCAATCCATACTTTTTTTACGATTTCAAGCATCGGTTGCACTTTGGCTTCAGTAGGGGGGTAGAAGTATTTACCCATTTCGAAATCAGCATCGATATAGTTATAGGTTACTATAATATTGTAAGGCTTTTGGAAGTTGTTGTATATATAGGTATCCAAAGGAGTCTTAGCTGTAACTCTGGGTTTTAACACGCTCTCAGAGTTTAGTGATTCTTTGTTGTTGCAGGCAGCTAACGATAAAGCCAACACTGCGATTATACTTATTTTTTTCATATGATTAACTATTAAAATTAGCAATTATCTTGGGTTTACAGTGATACCATTAGAAACAGCATCTTCAGGAATTTGCAACTCACGACGAGGGTCGTTTTTAAGAAGTTCCATTGTTTGCCCCCTTTTCACGTGCACGACTTTCATTCCGAGGCGTTTGTTGTCTATCCAGCGCAAACCTTCAAACACAAAGGTAGCTCTTCTCACATCGGCTACCGCTTGTAACCATTCACGTTGTTGGGTAGAAAGCGTATAGGCGGGGTCGAACTCAGTACCTTTGTTTTGATAAATGGTATTCATATCCTCTTCACTTAACACAAAGGAATCGGGGATGTCTTGCATAGTTTTCTTTTTTAGGAAGACTACCAAATCAGTGAGGAACTTCGCTTTTTCGCCTTTCATTAGGTAGGCTTCCAAACGGTTTAAGAATACCTCGTCGTAAGAGATGAGCACTGCCATATCATAGACGTAACCATTACCTGCTGATACATTGGTGTATTTGAAATACTCTTGATATTTAGGGATATTGCGATAGTCATCACGTCCAAAGATAGCAAAAGCCCAAGTAGCACGGAAGGCATTTAGAGGGTGTTTGTTGTCACCTAATACTTCTTCAGATTTCTGCAAAGTCAAACCGTACTTGTTGAAAGCAAAATTTCTTTCATATTTTGAAGAAGCACCTACAATCAGAGCATTAGCGGGTTCATCGGAGCTAGCGTACAAGAGTTGTTGTTGTGCATAAGTGCGTGTGCGTTGTCCTTTCACATCACGTAGCTTATTAGCAGGGGCACTACCAAGAGCTTCATTGGCGTGTGCTATTACCTTATCCCAATCACCTTTTATCAAATAGAAGCGTGAGGCAAAAGCGTGAGCCGCTTCTTTGGTAAAGTGGAATTTAGGTTTAGTATACTTGCTATTATCGATAAGAGATATGCCTTCTGTCAAGTCTTTTTCAATCGCATCGTAATAATCCTTTAAAGGGATGCGTTTGTATATCTCAAAAACTTTTCTTTCGGCTTTGGTAGCATAGGGCAACCCTAAATCGGAAGTGGCAGTAGCGGGGTTGTAGGGCTTGCACCAGAAGAGCCCCAACATAAAGTGTGCATAAGCACGGGCTACGAGTGCTTCGCCTTTGAGATAGTTGAGCTCACTACCTCCTCCGAGTTTTTCTACTGCTTCCAAGGCATAGTTGGCATTAGCAACTGCTGCATAAGCAGCATAGAAATAATGAGGTGGTGTATCCCAAGAGCTATATTCGTTGTTAGTCTCCCAAGAGTACATTTGAGTGTTGAAAATGGAGGACTCGGTGAGGTTCACTTTGTCGCCAGCATTATCGCTCATTGTTTCACAGAAATCTGCATACAAAGCATTGGGGTAGGCTGTTGCCAAGAGCTCTTGTACTTTTTCGGGCGAGTCGAGTTCAGTACGCGCATCGGGTACTTCATCTAAGAATTTATCGCAAGCGGTAAGTGATAAGCCTAAAATAAGGGCTATTATGGGTGTATATATATTCTTTTTCATTGCTACTTGTTTTTAGATTCCAAGGTTGATAGTAAATGTATATTGAGCATTTACAGGGTAAGCTACTCCTCCTGTACGGAAGAACTCAGGGTCTTGCCCATTGAGGTCTTTATGTGCATATATCAAGAACGGATTGGTAGCTTGTAAGCGCAAGGTAAGGTTGTTTATGTGCAAAGCATCCAATACGTCTTTGGCAAAAGTATAAGAAAGACTCATACTTTTCATACGAATAAAAGAGCCATCTACTACTCGCTGGGTAGAATAGTTGTAGGCGTTGTACACACGGCGTAGGGTACTTCTACCTATCTCGTTAACAGTTCTCTTATCGGCAATACCAGGAATATTGGTAGTATATTCGTTGCCTGGGTGTATCCAACGGTTTTTCATTTCTTTAGGAAATACACTTAGGTCGTTGTAATCGACATCATATTGGTCAGGTTTGCGTATCTTGTTACCTGCTGCTATGGTAATTAAGCAACTGAATTCCCAGTTTTTATATTTGAAAGTATTGGAAAGCCCCGCGGTAACATTAGGTTCTACAGGACCTTCCTTTTTGAGATAAGACAAGATATTATCCATACTTTGGAAATCTATTTTACTATAGTCGGTGCTACCGTCGAGCAAGTTAAACACAGGGAGACCTTTATCGTTTAATCCTTTGAAATCATAAGAATACAAGGTATTACGAGCCCCTCCTACTACATTTCCTCCTACTTCACGTACTAAGTTGTACACGTTAGGGCGATAGGTAAGACTTGTAATTTCTTGGTTGAAATAAGCGAAGTTGATACCTGTATTCCAACTAAAATCGTCGGTTTTGATATTTTTAGTATCCAAAGCAAGCTCTACACCTTTAGTCACCATAGAAGCATTGTTTGCCAATTTCACAAGTTGTCCTCCAACACCTGAGGTACGTACATAGTCAATCAAATCTTTAGAGTTTTTTTGGTAAAGGTCTAATGATAAGTTAACGCGGTTTTTGAACAAACCAAGTTCTATACCTATGTTAGCTTCGTATACTTTTTCCCAAGTAAGCTCGGAGTTTTGAAGCGCTTCTATATAGATAGTGTTTTCTCTATCATTTAGGTTATAACGGTTAGCTACCTCATTTTTAAAGATAGCTAAGGCGTTGCTCGCAGAGCCTAAACCAGCTATAAGTCCGTAGCTAAGGCGGAAAGCGAGGTTTGAGATGGTGCTATTATCTTCGAGGAATTTCTCGTTCGAAGCGTTCCAACGACCACTGACATTCCAAGTAGGTAACCAGCGAGAGCTACGACTTCTACCCAATTGGTTAGAGCCTTCGTAATTGGCAGTACCTGCAAATACGTACCGATTATCATAGGTATAAGTGCCTTGCAAGAAAAAGGCAATACCACGTTCTTTGGTGAAAGATTTACCAAAGTAAGGAGAGTTATCCTGTATCGCTTTTTGAATCACGCGATAATCGGTAAAGGCGGTTCCTCCGCGTGCAAACTGATAACCATATCCGTTGAAGAAAGAGTTATCGCGGTCGGTATGGCGATACTCTTGCCCAAAGAACACTTTTAGGTCGTGTACGTCTTTAAACAAGCGTTTGTACTCTAAGGCATTACGAAAATAATAACTTTGCAAGTTGTTTTCGGTAAGTTTATAAATACCTCCGTTGGGCAATGCTACCTGAGGAATCATATCAGGGTTTTCAGGGTCTTTGAACAAGAAAGGATTGGCTTTGGCAATCACGGTAGTGCGATTGGCGCGATAAGCTCCTACCACGTTAGAGTTTTCTCTCATAGAGTGTTCGTTAGAACTCTTTACGTGGCGTACAGAGCCGAGGAAATTATACTTCAAGCCTTTGGCGAGTTTTACTTCTAAGTCACCTTGAATTTTATACTCAAGCACGTTCAAATCCATATAGTTATTGGCGAGCTCGTTGAGGATGTTCATAGGAGCATAGTTATAGCTGTAATACTCATATTGTCCATCATCGCCATAAGGGCGCAAGGCGCGTGTGGTGTTGAGCGCATAGCTAAAAGGGTTGATATCGAAATCACGGTCGTACCCACCACTTACGGTATTAGCTGAACGGTTGTAAGTACCGGGAGCTCTTTGGGTACGGATAGAGCCTTGTGTAAGCACCCCTATCTTTACGCTGGGTGAAAGGGTATAGGTGGTTTTGAGGTTACCGGTTACGCGGTGTACACGGTCAGCAATTGTCCATCCGGGGTCTACAAAGAAACCTACTGAACCATACACCGTTGCATTTTCACCCCCACCTGAAAGACTCACCGTATGGTTTTGAGTGAGCGATGGGCGAAAGAGCGTTTTAAACCAATCGGTATTGGCGTATTCGTATTTTTTTAGAAATTCAGTACGTGCTGCTTCGGTATTTTCGAGTAAGAAAGTACCTGTAGCGGGATTAAAGGTATCGATAGCACGATACATTATATTATAAGCCCCACCGTAACGCGCTTGAGTATAAGAAGAAAGCGAAAAGTAGCCTTTGCGTTCCAACTCTTGATATACGTCCATTGTTTCTTGAGAGTTCATAATGTCGTACTGATTATAGTTAGGAATCATACGCACGGACTCTTCTAATTGGTAGTTTATCTGTGTTTTTACGTTTTTTTTACCACTTTTGGTAGTGATAATCACGGCACCGTTCAGGGCGCGTGCTCCGTAAAGAGAAAGGGCTGAGGCATCTTTAAGGATTTCGATGCTCTCGATATCGTTGGCATTGATACCAGAAATAGCGGAGCTTACCAGGGTAGAAGCATCACCCGAAGCGAGTTGCTCGAAGCTAAGGTTTACTACCTCTTCTTGTACGGCACCATCGACCACCCATAGCGGTTTGGTATCGCCGAAGATAGATGAGCCCCCGCGAATGGTAATTTTAGGTGAAGTACCAAAAGTACCAGAGATGTTCTGCACGTTTACCCCTGCAGCACGACCTTCGATCATACGACCTACATCAACTACGCCGTCCATTTTGATATTGTCGGCTTTGAGGGTTTGGGCATTACCCGTAAATTTAGAACGGTCAAACTCTTGGTAACCAGTAACGACTACTCCTTTAAGTTCAGTTACGTTCTCTTTAAGGACAACGTTAATCACTTTGGCAGTACCTACTACTTTCTCTACTGAGGCGCTCCCCAGTTGAGAAAAGACTAATACGGCGCTGTCATTAGGTACTTTAATAGAGTATTTACCATCGAAATCGGTGGCGACCCCGTGAGAAGTACCTTTTACCAGTACTGAGGCACCGGGTAGTGGAGCGCCTGCTTCATCTTTTACTACCCCTGTTACGGTGCGTTCTTGGGCAAAGGCAACACCAAAGAACAGCACAGTGCATAACAGTGCATACATCAATTTTTCTTTCATCGCTATTATATTATTTCGTTCAATTAATTTTGCAAAGGTTCAGAAAAAAATATTATAAAAGCAAATTTTGTGGGTAATTTTTTTCTGTGCTAAATAACCAAATGTGTATAATTTTCTAATGTTATTTTTTGAATAAAACAAGTGCATTTCCTGAAAATACCCTATTTTTTTTATCATTTTGCTGAATTCTTTGCAATATTTTCAGAGAATCGCCAAAAACATTGCGTTTTTTTCAGTTTTTCACATATTGCTTTGCAAAACACTTATTTTCAAGTATATAGGGACTCATAATTCGCTTTTAAGCGCTATTTATTAAACTGTAACTTTCTGTGAAATTTAACTTTATTTAACACTTTAAAGTATTATTCTTTTATTGAAATTGAAGTGTTTTTAGACTAATGAGAGTTTGAGTGATTAGTAAATTAGGTGCGAACCGCACAGGCAGTCGTAGCACGACGGGCAGAGAAAATTAGAAAATTAGAGAATGAGAGAATTAGAAAATGGGTAGTGATAAAAAAGATTTTTTTGACAGGTCTGGCTTGTCGGACAAATCGGACTGGTTAGGATTTTCGGAAGGAAACGGAAGAAATCATAAAAAGACTGGGAGGTTTTTTGATGAAAAAAGGGTGTAAGGAGGAT
>NZ_KB291515.1:22145-35234 GCF_000318315.2 Capnocytophaga sp. oral taxon 324 str. F0483
GCCTTAGGCCATAGGCACTAGGGGGGAGTATGACAGAAAAAAGGAAGAAATGACGAAGGACGAGGGGCGAATGACGAGAGACAAATGATGAATGACGAGGGACGAATGACGGAGGTAATGTGAGGTTATAGCACGATAGACAGGTGAAAAATTAGTAGATTAGCAAATTTTGGAGAGGCTCAAAAGGGAGAAGTAAAGACAAAGAGGGTTATATTAACTTTGCTAAGTTTGAAACTTTGGCAAATTGTAATGAGACAATGGTGGAGGTAGGGGGGAGAAGAGGTGTATGTGTGTCGGTTGTAAAATGGATTTTAGAAAGAGAAAAAATGTTATTTTTTGCGTATCATTTTTTAGTTATGATTTTATTTTGTACCTTTGCACACTTAAAAGAGTTTGAATTGTTATGCCAAGAATCTATTACAGAGAGAGGAAACTACACGGTCACCCATTAAGGAACGAGGTGATTACCGTTGATTTATTCAATAAAATCATACAACTCAGTGCTTTCATTCCCGAAGATGCCTTGCAGATTTTTGAGCTTCCTCAGAAAACATCGTCGTGGGCTTTCTGGAACAACACCAAAGGTTTTAAGTATGCTGTAGTGTGGAATACTGAAAAACCTCACACTACCTATGAATATGGAGATTTTTATCTACCGAAATCTATTGTGTTCTTTGATGAAAAAGACGCTTATTTTCCTTCTGATTATTATTTTATTGTAAATATAGACAACCAATTGGAACTGAGTCATAGTAGGGCAGGAGCTGATACCGCTTGGTATGAACAACCTCAGTTACGCAGTAAAGTAACTAATCCTAAACTCATCAAACGCTTCGAAAAGAGTATCAAAGAACTGTATAAACTTCTAAAGAAAAATTAGCAAATTAGCAGATTAGCACATTTGCAAATTAGACAAATGTTTACAACTGAATATGATGTGATAGTAGTGGGCGGAGGACACGCAGGTGCTGAAGCTGCCGCTGCGGCTGCCAATATGGGAGCCAGCACACTACTGATTACTATGAACTTACAACATATCGCCCAAATGAGCTGTAACCCTGCTGTAGGAGGTATTGCCAAAGGGCAGATAGTACGCGAAATAGATGCCTTGGGGGGCTATATGGGGATTATCACTGATAAAACCGCCATTCAATTTAAGATGCTCAACCAATCGAAGGGGCCTGCTATGTGGAGTCCGCGTGCACAATCTGACCGTATGCGTTTTTCGGAAGCGTGGCGATTGCAGTTGGAAAGTCTGCCTACACTTGATTTCTTACAAGGAATGGTAAACGACCTTCTGATAGAGAAAGACAAAGTAGTAGGAGTACGCACTTCGTTGGGGATTACTATCAAAGCGAAGAGTGTAGTGCTCACCAATGGTACTTTCTTGAACGGAGTGATGCACATAGGAATGAAACAGTTTGGCGGAGGGCGTGCAGGTGAACCCGCAGCATACGGCATCACCGAGTGCCTCGTACAACACGGTTTTGAGGCGGGACGTATGAAAACAGGTACGCCTCCACGTGTAGATGCGCGTTCGCTTGATTTCAGTAAGATGATTCCTCAACCGGGCGATGAGCATCCACAAAAGTTTTCTTTCTCTGCTGAAACACAGCCGCTCGCAGTGCAAAAAGACTGCTATATGACGTACACCAGCGAGCGCGTACATAATATATTGCGCACAGGCTTCGACCGTTCGCCTATGTTTCAGGGCATTATTCACGGGGTAGGACCGCGCTATTGTCCTTCGATAGAAGATAAAATCAATCGTTTTGCCGACAAAGACCATCATCAGCTGTTTGTAGAGCCCGAAGGCTGGCATACCGTAGAGATGTACGTGAATGGCTTTTCGACTTCTTTGCCCGAAGAAGTGCAATATGCTGCCCTGAGTCAGGTAGCAGGTTTTGAGAAGGTGAAGTTTTTCCGTCCAGGGTATGCGATAGAGTACGACTATTTTCCACCTACCCAGCTGAAACATACGCTTGAAACGAAACTTATAGAAAACTTATACTTCGCGGGGCAAATCAACGGAACTACGGGCTATGAAGAAGCCGCTGCACAAGGACTAATGGCAGGCGTGAATGCGGTGCTGAAAATACGCGAGCGAGCTCCTTTTGTACTGAAACGCGACGAGGCTTATATAGGAGTTTTGATTGATGACCTCATCACCAAAGGCACCGAAGAGCCTTATCGTATGTTTACCTCACGTGCTGAATACCGCACCCTCTTGCGACAGGATAATGCTGACAGACGATTGACTCCGTTAGGGTATGAAATAGGTACTGTAAGTGAAGCACGCTATCGTGCGTGGGAAGCCAAAGAACGCAAGGTGAGTGGATTTATCACTTATATAAAGGAATTGAGTGTTACCCCCGAAGAGGTAAACCCTATACTCGAAAAATACGAGTCATCACCGATGAAACAAGGCGACAAGTTCCAAAAGGTACTTTCTCGCCCAGATGTAACTCTTGCTGACTTTGAGGCTATAGACCGTATTGCCGAATATATAAAGAAGAACGAACTTACCGAAGAAGAAAAAACCTGCGCAGAAGTGGAGGTGAAATACGCCGGCTATATAGAAAAAGAACGCAATAATGCTGATAAACTCAACCGCTTGGAGAGTGTGCGCATTCCTGACAACTTCGATTACGACAAGATAGTATCGCTCTCGTTTGAAGGGCGCGAAAAGCTGAAAAAGATACGCCCTGTTACCCTTTCGCAAGCCTCACGCATCAGTGGGGTATCGCCAGCGGATATCAGTATATTGCTGATATATATGGGAAGGTAATTGGTGTGAGGTCGTAGCACGACAGGCGGCAGTGAGCCATACAGACGATTGCAAAATAAAGGAATCGAGAAGGGAAGATTAACTTAGAGCCTAAACATTTAGCGTAATGCGGTGTTTAGGCTTTTGTTTTATAGATATTACAGTTGTTATCGGCAGTTATAGTATTGTAGAATTAAAATTATTTACTACCTTTGCACTCAAAATCATTCTAAATAATAATCGTTATGGAAGAAGTGCGCAACCGTGCTTGTACTGTTTCCGAGCTAAAGAAGGGCGAAAAAGGGATTATACAAGACTTTGATATTACTAAAATACCTCAAAAACTCATTGATTTAGGTTGTTATGCGGGCAGTGAAATAGAGGTACTCCAAAAAGCTACTTTTGGCGACCCTATCTATATCCGTATGAATGAGGCATATCTTTCGATTAGAAAGGATATGGCAGAGAATATTCAATTAGCAAATTAGGTGCAAGCCGCACAAGCAATTTAATTAGCAAATTAACAAATTGGCAAATTTAAAAATCGCCCTTGTGGGCAACCCTAATACCGGTAAAAGTTCGCTCTTCAATGCATTGACGGGCTTGAACCAAAAGGTAGGCAACTACCCTGGTATTACTGTCGAAAAAAAAATAGGATACTGCAAGCTTTCCGATACCCAGCAAGCCGAAATCATAGACTTGCCGGGTGTCTATAGTCTCAATCCAAGCTCGGAAGACGAGCACGTGGCTGTAAATGTGCTTACACATAACTCTGAGCCTCATTACCCTGATGTGGTGGTAGTGGTGTGTGAGGTGAGTAACCTCAAGCAAAATCTCTTGCTCTTTACCCAAGTAAAAGATCTTGGGTTGCCTACGATACTTGTTATCAATATGGTAGACCAGATGCGCAAAAAGGGTATCAGTATTGAGGTGGAAAAATTAGCGCAAGCTTTGCAGACGAAAGTTGTCCTCACCAGCACTCGCAAAGGCGAAGGGCTTACGGAGCTGAAAGAAGCGATTGTAAATTATCAACAACTGTCGCTCACTCCTTGCGTAGATATCTCTCGCTTAGAGGCGATGACTTTTGGCACGTCGGAAAGTGAGCAACGGCGCAAACAGCAAAAAGAAACGATACTTCGCTATCAGTTTATCAACAAAATACTGAAAGAAACATATACGGTAGACCAGCGCAAAGCACAGACGCTTCGAGTACATCTCGACCGCTTCCTCATACACCCCTTCTTTGGCTATGTGGTGTTTGCTGCGATACTCTTACTTATCTTCCAAGCAGTATTTACTTGGTCGAGCTATCCAATGGATTGGATAGAAAACGGTTTCAATGTTTTTGGGGAATGGCTTGCTACTAAACTACCTGCTGGTGCACTTAGCGAATTACTAATAGAGGGTATCCTACCAGGAATCGCAGGTATTACGGTGTTTATTCCCCAAATAGCTGTACTCTTCACCTTGATTGCCCTATTGGAAGAAAGTGGCTATATGAGTAGGGTGGTGTTCTTGATGGACAATGTAATGCGTCGTTTTGGGCTCAGTGGTAAGAGTGTTGTTCCTCTGATTTCGGGAGCAGCTTGTGCCGTACCTGCCGTGATGATTGCCCGTAATATTGAGAATTGGAAAGAACGCCTAATCACCATACTTGTTACTCCGTTTATGACCTGTTCAGCGCGTTTGCCTGTATATCTCATCATCATTAACTTGGTAATTCCAGACGGTGATTTTTGCTGGATTAGCTATAAAGCGTGGACGTTCTTTGCGATGTACTTTTTGGGCTTTGCAGTAGCTTTGCTCTCGGCTTTCATCTTAGACAAAGTACTGAAGATGCACAAGAACAACAGTTTCTTTATCGCCGAAATTCCCGATTATAAAATTCCGCTTTTGCGCAATGTATGCCTCACTGTATATGAGAAGACCAAAGGCTTTGTAGTAGGAGCCGGGAAGTTCATTTTAGCAATTTCGATACTTTTGTGGTTCTTAGGGTCTCACGGAGTAGGAGAAAAGTACAACAGCATAGAGGCTACCGCCGAGCAGTTGGCACAAACTCACCAGTGGACTGCCGAGCAGAAAGTACATTACATAGAAGCTCAAAGTCTTGAATACTCGTTTTTGGGTTACATAGGCAAAGGAATAGAGCCGGTATTTCGTCCGCTGGGCTACGATTGGAAAATCAGTATAGGGGTAGTAGCCTCGTTTGCAGCGCGAGAGGTGTTCATTAGTACCCTATCAACGGTTTATAGTTTAGGAAAAGATTTGGATACCGAAGGTGAAGAGGGCGAACGTACTATCTTGGCAAAAATGCGCGCTGAAGTACGTCCTGATGGTACGCCTGTATACACACTTGGCACCGGTATTTCGCTCTTGTTCTATTACGCTTTTGCAATGCAGTGTCTTAGCACTGTTGCCGTAGTACGAAAAGAGACCAACAGCTGGAAATGGACAGCTATCCAATGGATATTTATGACGGGAATTGCCTACGTGAGTGCAATGATGGCATTTATTTTAATTAGATAATTAGCTAATTAGCAGATTGCCCCCGTTCCCCCGAGGGGGGACAATCCGTAAAGACGATAATCGACAAATAATGAAGTTAGGTTTAGTATTTTCAGGTGGCGGGGTGCGCGCTTTGGCACACGCTGGATTGTTGAAGGCTTTGGAAGAAAAAGGCTTGCAACCCTCAATTATTTCGGGTACCAGTGGTGGAGCGCTTATTGGGGCACTCTACGCTTGTGGGGTAAAGCCCGAAGATATGGTGCATTTTTTTAAGGAAACACCTGTGTTCAAATGGTCGATGCTCACTTTTAAAAAAGTGGGATTAGTAGATAGTGCTAAATATACTAAGTTCTTTAAAAAACAATTCCAATGTCCGACTTTTGAAGACTTGCGTTTGCCCTTAGTGGTAACAGCTACCAATCTGTTGAACGGTAAAGTACAGTATTTTAGCAAAGGAGAGCTCATTCAGCCCCTCATTGCGTCGTCGGCACTACCGCCCTACTTTTCACCGGTAAGAATAGGAGACAGTTTATATTGCGACGGGGGACTGCTGAACAACTTCCCTATAGAACCCCTCAAAGACCGATGCGATAGAATTATAGGGAGCTTTGTGAATCCGCTAGAAACGATTACCGAGAAGGAGCTCAGCAACTCGTTCCAGTTTATGCAACGGATTTACAACATCACTATGGATGGCAATTACAACCGCAAGTTCAAAAAATGTGACTACTTACTACTACATAACCTCAGCAATGTAGGCGTACTCGATACTAAAAAGCTCGATCAAGCCTTTGAATATGGATACGAACAAACAATTACCAAATTAGCTGATTTGTCAGTTAGCTAATGAGTAGAGGCAAACATTGACAAATTACTAAATTAAGACATTAACTTTATGAGTGAGATTTCTAAAATTCTATTCTTGGTATCGGATAGTTTGCTGATACCCGACATTATTGTACTCTTGGTACTTTTTGTGCGCGCTTTATTATTGGTAGGTAGTTTCTACAATCGCTTCATCACTAAATACAAAAACGACAAACAGCTGAATGAAGCTATCAGGATGCTCACACCCGAAAGCGCAGAACAGCTTAAAGCTCTATTGCCTGCACGCGATAACGCTCTTTACACTCAATACTTGCGTGATATTCTTAGCCATATACCCGACGAGGCATATTACGACTATATGATTTCCAACTTCGAGAATGAAGGCGAGAAAGATATAGCCACCTCTAAGCTATTGGCAAAAGTAGGTCCCGTTTTAGGGCTCATTGGTACACTTATCGCTATGAGTCCGGCACTTACGGGGCTCTCCACCGGAGACATTTCTAAGATGGCGAGTAATATGCAAGTGGTATTTGCCACCACCGTTGTAGGCTTAGTGATTAGTTTAGTAGGGTTGGTAACTTTACAGTTCAAACAACGCTGGTATAGCAAAGAAATCAACAACCTTGAATATGTAAGTAGAGTATTAACTCAACCCGCAAGACAATGAAGACAAACCGACGCATATCCCGACTCAAAGACGATGATGCCGACCCGCTAAGTGTAGTGGTAAATCTTTTTGACGTGGCAATGGTCTTTGCCGTTGCCTTAATGGTATCGATGGTGATGAACCTAAATATGGCCGATTTCTTTTCGGGTGAAGATTTTACCATTGTAAAGAAGAAAGGTGATGATATGGAAATCCTTCGTCGTGAAGGACAGAAAATCACTAAATATAAAACTGTAGAAGGTGCAACCCCCGACGCTTCTACCACTCAGAAAAAAGGTAAACGCCTCGGGGTAATGTACGAAACCGAGAATGGCGAAACTATATTGTTGCCTGATGAAGAATAAGCATAAATAAACCCTATTAAATATGAAAAAGTTTCTCATTAATTTCGTTGTTGTACTGCTACTACTCATAGGAACCCTTTACGTGGCGGGCTATGGTTATATTCTCAAAGCAGTAGTGGTGGTCTACGGCACGGGGCATACTACTACTTTCCTTGATGATTATACCTATTTTGACAATCGTACAATTGCTAAAAGTCCTACTCCTCAACCTTGGCCACTTTCAGCGGATTACAACAAAATACCCGAAACCCCCGAGTTACAAAATGCTCACAAAAAATACGGAACGGTAGCTTTCCTTATCATCAAAGGTGATAGTATATGGCACGAACAGTATTTTGAAGACTATAATACTGAGAGCAAGAGTAATTCGTTTTCTATGGCAAAGAGCTATGTGTCGGCACTCTTGGGTAAGGCTATTGCCGATGGTTATATCAAGAGTCTCGACCAAAAAGTAAGCGATTTCTTTCCTGAGTACAAAAAAGGCTTCGGAGCCCAGCTTACGGTAGGCGACCTCTCGTCTATGGCATCAGGGCTTGACTGGGACGAGGCGTATTACAATCCGTTTTCTATTACGACTCGTGCTTATTTTGATAAACATTTTAGAGAAAAGATGCTCCAACTGAGGATTGTTTCTCCTCCTGGGAAAGCCTATAAATACCTCAGTGGAAATACTTTCCTTTTGGGAATGGTATTGGAGAAAGCTACAAAGAAGACCCTTACTCAGTATCTCACCGAGAGCTTATGGCAACCGATGGGTTGTGAGAGCGATGCTCTTTGGCAATTAGATAGTAAAGAAAGCGGACTCGAAAAAGCGTATTGTTGTATTGCTTCGAATGCACGTGATTTTGCCCGCCTCGGGAAACTCTATCGAGATAATGGTAAGTGGAATGGCAAACAGCTATTAGACTCTACCTTTGTGGCGACTTCCGTACAACCGCGCTTTGCCGAGAGTCCAGAATACGGCTATGGTTGGTGGTTATTAGACTATAAAGATACCCATTTCTTTATGATGCGCGGACATTTGGGACAATACGTAATTGTAAATCCTACTGATAAAGTCATCATTGTGCGTTTAGGACATCGCACTGCCGATACTTCTCCTGAAGGCAGTAAGTTTACTCAAGACATTTATGATTATATAGATGAGGCATATAAGGTTTTAGGTGTTAGAGGGTAGTAGAGCAATGAGACTTTAAATTAATAGTTGAATTTCAGTAAAAATGCTTAACAAGATTAATCTTGAAGATATTCTCTTCTTAGACATAGAAACGGTACCACTCTATGAACAACACGCTGAGCTTTCGGCTTTAGAACAGGAACTGTGGGAGGAAAAGACACGTTATCAGCGGAAAGATGAGTTTACTGCTGAAGAATTTTACGACCGTGCAGGTATTTGGGCGGAGTTTGGGAAGATTGTATGTATATCAGTAGGCTACTTTTCTTTTCGGCATCAGCAACGCACTTTTAGGGTTACCTCGTTTGTGGGAGAGGAAGAAGTGTTGTTAAAAGATTTTGTACGTTTGGTAGAAGAACACTTTTCACGCGCTAATAAATTGTTTTGTGCTCATAATGGCAAAGAGTTTGACTTTCCTTACCTTTCGCGACGTATGATTATCAATGGTATTCCTATTCCTCAAAAACTACAGCTCTTTGGCAAGAAATCTTGGGAAATTCCACATCTCGATACCCTTGAACTATGGAAATTTGGTGATTATAAACACTTCACTTCGCTGAAGCTCTTGGCTCATATTTTGGGCATTCCTTCGCCTAAAGACGATATTAATGGTAGCGAAGTGCGTGATGTGTTCTACAATGAAGGTGATGTAGACCGCATTGCTACTTATTGTGAAAAAGATACTATTACAGTAGCCCAAATACTGCTACGTTTCCGCAACGAAGAGCTTCTAACCGATGATGAAATCCTAATTGTAGGGCATTAACTTTTACTTCTATTTTAAATACTGAGGTTCAAAATAAGCAATATCTTCAAAGTCTTGTTTTGTATATTTTTCTATAGCAAACGGAAGCATATCTTTTGCCTCAGGGAAGGCATTGGGTATAAATACAGCATTAGGATGCTTACAGATAGTAGCAAACTTCGTACTACCATCACCTAAAAAAGTTACTTTACCCCTATTTAGTTCTTCTTGATAACTATGCTCATCGAGGATTTTAGCTTCAGTGGGACTCACAAACTGATAAGCACTATTGAACACAGCGCTATACACCTCCATACGGCGTGCATCGAGCATAGGGATAATGCAATTGCCCTGAGCTTGGTGAGCGAGGATTTGCAAGGTGGGAATAGCAATTAAGGGTTTCTCCAAAGCAAAGCAAAGACCCTTGGCAGTAGCAATACCAATGCGCAAACCTGTATAAGAGCCTGCGCCAGCACTTACGGCTATAGCATCAACCGCAGAAAGGGGCAAGGAGGCTTGTTGCATTACGTCTTCAATGAAGAGGTGTAAGTTTTCGGAATGGGTAAACTTGCCTGCATTCTCAGATTTTTCTGCAAGAATATGATTGTCTTTTGATAGGGCTACCGAGCAATTGAGCCCTGAAGTTTCTATGTGAAGGATAATCATTTTTTAATAGTGTTCGATAAAAGTATGATATTAAAGTATGACGACCATCGCTACATTCCCCCTCTTTGAGGAAGTCGGCGAGCTGGCGTAGCTGAGTATGTGAATAGGAGAGCAGGCTTTTATCATATAGACGTATTATTCTCTTTCAATTCTTCTATTTTACTTTCTAAAGACAAAATTACACTAAACATATTCGTTTTAATTTCTTCGTTTGAAAAACGAATAAAAGTTACTCCCCACTTTTCTATTTCTTTTTGACGGGTTTCGTCTTCTACATATCTGAAATCGTGTGTATTGCCATCTACTTCAATAACTAATCTCAATTCTTGACAATAAAAATCAACAATATATTCTAAAATAGGAACTTGTCGTTTAAATTCAACACCTAAAGACTTATTTTTGATTTGTTTCCACAATAATACTTCTGATAAAGTACTGTTATTTCGCAAAAATCGAGCAAACTCTCTTAGTTTAGGGTTGTAAGGTATAATGGTAGTCATAAGTTTATGGTTTTTTAATTGTTATGGTAGTTTTATATGTAATGATAACCTCCCCCTAGCCCCCTCCAAAGGGGGAATGTGTGACGCAAAAGCGACTTTTTATTTTTCACTTTTCCCAGAAACAATAAGAACTATTTCTCCTTTAATATTCTTATCTTTATAATAGTCTAAAAGTTGTTGGAGGGTGCCACGTTGGGTTTCTTCGTGCAGTTTAGTGAGCTCACGTGAGAGACTCGCAGGACGGTCGGTACCGAAAGTGGTGATAAAGTCAGTGAGGGTTTTGAGCAATTTATGTGGGGAGATATAGAAAATCATCGTTTTGGTTTCAGTTGTGAGCTGAGAGAGGCGCGTTTGTCGTCCTTTTTTATCGGGAAGGAAGCCTTCGAAGGTAAAACGGTCGTTAGGCAAACCACTGTTTACCAAGGCAGGCACAAAGGCTGTAGCTCCTGGTAAGCATTCTACATCTACTCCCTCAGTAAGGCAAGCACGTGTAAGCAAGAAGCCGGGATCGGAAATAGCAGGTGTTCCTGCATCGGTGATGAGTGCTACGGTAGTACCCCCTTTGATGCGCTGTACCCAACCGTCTACCACTTTGTGCTCGTTGAACAGGTGGTAACTTTGCATAGGGGTATGGATATCGTAGTGTTTGAGAAGCTTACTACTGGTGCGCGTATCTTCGGCTAAGATAATATCAACCTCTTTGAGCAAACGGAGTGCTCGCAAGGTTATATCTTCGAGATTGCCTATGGGGGTAGGAATGAGATAGAGTTTGCTCATTACACTTCAAAGCGTTTGAGGAGGAGAGAAAGGAAGCGTTCTTCGTATTCTTCTTTACCTTTCCAATAGTTGTAAGTAGGCTTTATTTCTTGTTCTAAGTATAAAACAGCATCTCGCATTGTATTGAGTTCTCCGATATGTTTTACAACTTTGTTATATTCGCTTTCACTACCAAGGAAGAGTTTTTGTACAAAAGCCAATTTATCATTTAAACCTATTTGAGCATTTTTACCTAACTTATCGTTAAGAGATTGTACGGGTTTTATATCCTCATCAGTTTCTTTTCTATCGAATACTGTGTTCTTAGACTGAGAGATATATTCTTCTAAGGAAGGGGATTGCTTTAAGATGCGTTGTTCATCGGTGTACTGAGGTTGCTCAATAAACTGTTCGGGCTGTGTTACTTGCTGAGGTTGCTCGATTGCAAAATCTATTTGAGATGTTTCTACTCTTTTGGGTTGTTCCACAGGTACTGCCCATTCAGGTTCGGGCTGATGTACTTCTACTTGGGGTTGCGCTATTTTTGTAGTTTGTTTTTGAACGGGTTTTGGTTCCATTGCTACAAACGAAGCTTTTTCTTTTGTTTGTCCTTTAGGAGCAATAGGGTGCACTTCGGTAGCTTCTACGTTGATGTCGAAAATATCTTTTTCTTGATTTTCATCAATGAAATTAGATACTTTTTTCATCATTGAGTTTTTTCGGTTTTCATTAGCACCTAAGTCTTGATAATATTTATCAACGAAACTCAATATAGTGATTTTTTCAGCTAATTTATGAGCCTGTCTATTGAGTTCTATGAGGTTAAGTTTCCCTTGTTTAGCAATAATTTCGGTAGCGAGAGCTACTAAACTTTGTTCTAATTCTTCTTTCATAGATTGCTATTCTTTAGTTAAGATGTGGCAAAGATATAAAATATTTTTGAATAATAAAGAAATAACAAAAAAACAGACTGCTCCAGAAAATCTTTTTGGAGCAGTCTGTTTTTTAGATTACTTAATTGAAGCTTCGTAAATACCTTCGATAGTGTGAGTTAAAGTATCGTTGAACTGAGCATCGGTTTGCTGAGCTGAGAGTCCTTCGGTAAGTGCTCTTGAGAAACTGGCGATTACGCCTTTGTTTTCGGCGAGGATATCATTGGCTTTCTCTCTTGGGTAACCTCCTGAAAGGGCGACTACACGCACTACACGAGGGTGCTTGGTGAACTCTTTGTAGAGATTGTTAATAGTTGGCAAAGAGAGTTTGAGCATCACGTTGAAAGTATCGGGGAGGGCATCGAGGTGTTTTCTTATCTCGTCGCGCAAGATAGCTTCGGCAGGTGATTTATCGGGGATATTGATATCTACTTCGGGCTCTATAATAGGCACGAGTCCTGCTTTTACGATTTGTTTGGCTATCTCAAACTGTTGTTTTACCACTCGTGCAATACCCTCAGGAGAGGCTTTTTTAATGACTGAACGCATTTTGGTTCCGAAGATATGACGCTCATTGGCACGCTCTAAGAGTTCTGTAAGACCGCTAATAGGTTTCATCAGTTGAACGCCATCGGCGTCTAAGCTTTCTAAGCCTTTATCGACTTTTAGGAAGGGGACTATGTGTTTTTCTTCCCAGAGATAATCGGCGGTGTATTTACCATCGATTTTTCTATCCATTGTCTGTTCGAAAAGGATAGCACCGATAATTTTATGGCTGTTAAAAGCGGGGCTTTTGATGATGCGGGTACGCATTTGGTGAATGAGGTCAAACATTTGGTCTTCATTGCTATATTGGTCTTCATTCACACCGTAAAGTTTAAGGGCTTTTGGGGTACTACCGCCACTTTGGTCGAGGGCTGCGATAAAGCCCTTGCCATCTTTCATTTGTTTGAGTTGTTCTTTTTTCATAGTGTGTTACTGTTTAAAAGATAGTACAAAGGTACAAAATATTTTTTAATTGACAAAAATTAATAATACCAGAAATGCCAATAATGCGAGCCACACGACGGGAAAAATTAGAAAATTAGCAAATTAGAAAATGAGGAAATTAGCAAATGAGGTGCGAGTTACAGGCTTGCGTCAGAGGAGATTAACTTTGCCAAAGTTTGGAAACTTTGGCAAAGTTTGAGATGAAAAAGCGATGT
>NZ_KB291515.1:35254-35638 GCF_000318315.2 Capnocytophaga sp. oral taxon 324 str. F0483
ATATAAGTAGTTGATTCATACTGTGATACGACAACGCAAAAAATGTTAAAAACACGGTTTCGAGGCGAAAGAAAGAGAAAAGGCAATAAGCCTTAGGCCATAGGCACTAGGAGGGAGTGTGACGGAAAATCAAAGGAAACCGCCCCCTTATCACATACTCCGCTCTCGCGGTGCACATACCCGGCTGTCGCTGGCTACCTTCAAAAGGGGGAATGTGGCGAATCATTTATTGGGTAAGCCCCCGAACCCCCGAAGGGGGACAAGCTGGAAAAGGTGACAAACTTCCCCCCTTTACACATACTTCGCTGTCGCTGGCTACCTTCAAAGGGGGAATTAGGGACGGGAACGTCGAAGGGATAATTAGGGAATTAGCAAATTAGAAAA
>NZ_KB291515.1:35658-45182 GCF_000318315.2 Capnocytophaga sp. oral taxon 324 str. F0483
AGGGAATTAGCAAATTAGAAAATTAGTAAATGGGGAATGTAGTGATGAGGAAAAAGAGGAATGTAGGGACGAAAATAGTTGTTTGGCGGGGAGGAGTCGTAGGAAGGGGGTCGGATAGAGGGGGCTTGTGAGAAGATGTTATGCGGTTAGCATCTTGGTGCATTGGGCGATGCGTTCCTCTAAGGAGCCTTTTAGGATATGGTATTGTATGCTGTGAGCGTTCAGATGTTGCTCAAAAAAGGCAAATACGCTCTCGCGCTCGTGGGGTTTATCGCGGAGGTCGTCGGGTTGCCAAGGAACATCTACATAAGTGAGAAAAAGGGAGTGGTAATGATGTGTGAGGGCTGCGCGCTCTATTTGTGGGTTGCATTTGCCATAGTAGAGGTAAGAATAGACCATTAGTTCGAGCAGACAGGTGTCGCAGAACAAATATTCATTGGCTTGCTGGATACGTTTGTTTTCGAGAGAAACTTGTCCGTGAGCGATGGGTAGGAGGTCGTCCCACGTGCAGGTGAGATGCTGAGTGTCCCACTTGTGTTGTAGGTAAGTGCGCATATACTCCTCAGCCCATACGGTTTGGAACTGCTGGGCAAGAGTACGACTAAGAGTGGTTTTGCCGGTGCACTCAGGACCTACAAAGGCGATACGCTTTATCGGGCTGTCTCGTTGCGCAAGTGTTGTTTCCATTCTCTATAGCCCATAATGGCAATAATGGTGAATAAAAAGTACTGAAAGGAGGTGAATAGCATTCCTTTTTTGAGGTAGAGAGGTACTGAAATGAGGTCGCCGAGAATCCAAAAGACCCAGTTTTCTACTTTGCGTTTTGCCATTAGCCACATTCCTATCAAGAAAATGGAGGTGGTAAAGACATCGACATATTCGGTAGGGAGGAAGTTGTGGAATCCTAAGGAGATTCCCTGCATAGAAAAGTTGTTTTTGATGTAAGGTTTCAGGTAGTATACCGCAGTGACAAAAACCAAGCTAAAAACACCTAAAAGAGTGCAGATTTGCCAATCGCGACGGGTGGTAGCGGAGATAGTAATCACATTGTCTTGGGCGTTCTTTGCCCATAGTATCCATCCGTAGATACTCATCGCTGTATAATAGGCATTGATAAGCATATCGCCCCACAGCACGTAGTGCCATAGCAGGTATACAAATAACACCGTGCTGATGATACCCGTAGGGTATACCCATATATTTCCTTTTTTAGCCAGCCAAACACTGAGGAACCCAAAGAACACACCTATAATTTCTAAAACCACTAAATGGGTAGGGACTCCTTGATACTGACTAAAAAACCAATTGAAAAACGCTTCCATATCAGATACTCAGTTACGCTTGCTCGCTGGCTTTACTTAGAAGAAAGGTTTATACTCGTGGCGGTCGGACTTTACGATTTTCACGTACATCAGTCCGCGTTCTACTAAGTCGAGGGCTTCTTCTATCTCGGTGGTGAGAACATTCATCACTTGGGTATACTCGCCATAGACTTGGGTACTGAGAGGGTTTTCTTGTACGATGAGCCCAGAGGCGCGCAGTTTCTTAATAAAGTGAATGATAGGACGCTCGTAATCGTCTTGCAACGGGCTAAAAGTAAGTTCAACAGATACTTTCATAATGGTGAATGATTAATTATTAAAGGTTAATTTATATTCGGGACAAAAGTACAAATAAAATGGGAAATTACAATTATTTTACTACCTTTGCGCAAAAATGTAGGTATTACTAGGTTGGGGAGAAACTAAGAAAGTACTAAAAAATACATTTTTTGATATAGTATAAACATCCCCCTAACCCCCTTCAAAGGGGGAATTAGAGACGCCAAAGTGAAGTATGTTCATAGTATAAACATCCCCCTAACCCCCTTCAAAGGGGGAATTAGAGACGCTAAAGTGAAGTATGCTCATAGTATAAACATCTCTCTAATCCTCTTAAAGAGATAACCTCCCCCAGTTCTCTCAAAGAGGGGAATTTAGAGACGCTAAATAGACATACCCAGCTACGCCAGCTCGCTGGCTATCTTCGAAGAGGGAATTAGCGAATTTAAGAGGGAGTATGCTTGATGTTTTTGGCTTAATGGAGGATAAATTATTTAATGAATGAAAAAACGGCTTTTCCTACTCGATGCTTATGCCCTTATTTTTAGGGGTTACTACGCTTTTATCAAGAACCCGCGTATCAACTCCAAAGGGTTGAACACGTCGGCTATTTTGGGCTTTATGAACTCTCTTTTAGAAGTAATTAAAAAAGAAAAGCCCGACCACCTTGCTGTGGCTTTCGACAAGGGAGGAAGTGTGGGGCGCACGGAACTCTTTGCCGACTATAAAGCCAATCGGGAGGAAACGCCCGAAGCTATTCGGTTGGCAATCCCGTATATTCACGAAATCTTGAAAGCCTTGCATATTCCTATCATCGAAAAAGAGGGTTATGAGGCTGACGATATCATCGGGACACTATCTAAACAAGCTGAAAAGCAGAACTACCAAGTGTATATGGTAACGCCCGATAAGGACTATGCACAACTTGTGAGTGATAATATCTTTATATACCGACCTTCGCGCGGAGGTAACGATGTGGAGATTTGGGGCGTAAAAGAAGTACAAGAGAAATTTGAGGTACAAAATCCTTTGCAGGTAATAGACTTCCTCGGAATGATGGGTGATGCGGTAGACAATATACCTGGACTCCCAGGAGTAGGCGAGAAGACCGCCAAAAAGCTACTTGCCGACTTTGGCTCTATGGAAAACCTTCTCGCCCATACTGACCAGCTGAAAGGCAAACTGCGCGAGAATATAGAGAGCAACAAGGAAAAAGGAATCCTCTCTAAACAGTTGGCTACCATTATGCTGGACGTGCCTGTAACGTTTGATGAAGAAGACTTTGCGATGTCCGAACCCGATTTTGAAGCGGTAGGGAAGATATTTGAAGAGTTAGAATTTCGTCAGTTATTGCAGAACTTTCTCAGAACGTATCAGCCCCAGATGACAACAACACCCCCGCCACTTACAGGGAATAAGCCCACAGAGGGGCAGTTAAGTCTCTTTACGCAAGGCGACCTATTTGCACAACCGCAGGTAATGAGCGAGAAGAAGAACAGCACTAACACACCTCACTTCTACCAATTAGCCGATACCCCAATGGCGCAACAACTGCTCTTGCAGAATTTATTGCAACAAACCGAAGTGTGTTTTGATACCGAAACGACCAGTGTGAACGCCCTGGAAGCCGAATTGGTAGGGATTTCCTTCTGCTGGTCGGCTCATAAAGGTTATTACGTACCTTTCCCTACTGATAAAGCAGAAGCAACAAAACTGCTTGAAACTTTCCGTCCGTTCTTTGAAAATGAGCGTATTGGTAAGGTAGGTCAGAATTTGAAATACGACCTTAAAGTATTGCAAAACTACAACATTGAGGTGCGAGGCGCACTCTTCGACACTATGATAGCCCACTATTTGCTGAATCCGGATATGCGCCACAATATGGATATCCTCAGTGAAACCTATTTGAACTATACACCTATTGCTATTGAGAGTTTGATAGGTAAAGGTAAGGCACAACGCTCTATGCGTACTGTTCCACTCGACCAAGTGAAGGAATACGCCGTGGAAGATGCTGATGTTACGTGGCAACTCAAAAACGTATTTAAGGAAGAAATGCCCAAAGTGAACGCTGAGAAAATCTATACTGATTTGGAAGCACCTTTGATAAAAGTGTTAGCCGCTATGGAACGCGAAGGAGTGAACCTCGATGTACCCTTCTTAAAAGAATACGCTAAGACCTTGGATGCTGATATTGCACAACTCGAAGCCACTATAGCCGAGCAGGCAGGAGAGAGCTTCAATTTGGCTTCGCCGAAACAGCTAGGTGATATTCTTTTTGAAAAACTGAAAATTGACAGCAAACCTAAGAAGACGAAAACAGGTCAGTATGCTACTTCCGAAGAAGTATTAGCCCCCTTTGCTTCTAAGCATAAGATAGTAGCCGATATACTTGAATGGCGACAAGTACAGAAGCTGAAATCTACTTATGTAGATGCCTTGCCTTTGGAGGTGAACAAACTCACTGGACGTGTACACACTACCTATATGCAAACGGTAGCTGCGACGGGTAGATTGAGCAGTAATAATCCTAACTTGCAGAATATTCCTATCCGCACTCCTCGCGGTCAGCAGGTGCGCAAGGCGTTCATCGCACGCAATCCTGATTATGTGCTTCTCTCTGCCGACTATTCGCAAATAGAGCTTCGCATCATCGCTGCCCTGAGCGAAGAACATAATATGATTGACTCATTCCTCCGCAATGAGGATATTCACCGTTCCACAGCTGCCAAAGTGTTCCACGTGCCTTTGGAAGAGGTAACTCGCGAACAGCGCAGTCACGCCAAGACAGTGAACTTCGGGATTATCTATGGTGTATCGGCATTTGGGCTCTCGGCTCAAACCAATTTGAGTCGTTCAGAGAGCAAGGAATTGATAGACACTTATTACGCTACGTATCCCAATCTGCGAAACTATATCAGTAAGCAAATACAATTTGCTCAAGAACACGGCTATGTAGAGACCGTATTGGGAAGGCGTCGCTATCTACCCGATATTCACTCTCGTAACCAAGTAGTGCGCGGAGCAGCTGAGCGCAACGCTGTGAATGCCCCGATACAGGGCTCGGCTGCGGATATCATCAAAATTGCGATGATACGCATACAGCACGAGTTGATTCGCCAACAACTTCAAACCCGTATGCTCTTGCAGGTGCACGATGAGTTAGTGTTTGATGTACCTAAAACAGAGCTCAATATCGTTAAGCCTCTGATTAAAGAAGCAATGGAAAGCGCTTTTAACCTTGCTGTTCCGCTTGTGGCAGACTTAGGGGTAGGGGATAACTGGCTCGATGCACACTAGAATCAGGTAAGAGGTAAGAGGTAAAAGGTAAAGCCAGCGAGGGCTCACAGCTGGGTATGTAAATAAAAGGTAAAAGGTGAGGCGACGCAAACTTTGGCGAAATTTGTGGCTCAAAGGGGTCTTCTCCTTGTTAATTGTTATGTAAATTATGTACAAGATATTTCCTAAAAAACGCTATCAAAAAACTTTGAGTATTCTCAAACAATATGCCCCTCAGGGAAGCATTATCCTCGATGTGGGGGTGGAGAATCCTTTTTCGGCAGTAATGCAACAAGAAGGCTATACTGTGCTCAACACTACGGGGCAGGATTTGGATTTTGAATCACACACCCTACAAGCCTTTAAGGCTGATTTTACAGTAGCTTTGGAAATTTTAGAGCACTTGGTAAACCCTTTGGCAGTTTTGCAGAATCTCCCTACTAAAAGAGTACTCATTACTGTGCCCTTGCGCCTTTGGTTTGCCAAAGCCTACCGCAATACGTCTGACCCTCGCGACTGTCATTATCACGAGTTTGAAGATTGGCAATTGGATATGCTGGTAGAGAAAGCGGGCTTTCGTATTATTTATAGAGAGAAATGGACACACCCTGTGAAGAAGTTAGGTTTACGTCCGTTATTGCGGTATTTTACGAATAGATACTATGCCGTGGTTGCAGAGAGATAATAATAGTTTAATCTGCCTTCGGGAGAGAGATTAAACAAATTGCAACAAATCAAACAAGCTATAGCACGACAGATAGGAGCGAGCTAGACGGATTTAGCACAGATGATTCTTTTGTAAAACATCATTGTTCCGTGAAATTCCTCAGCTTTAGCTGAGGAATTTCACGGAACAGTAATGAAAAGGCAATTGTAAATTAATATTGTATATATTGAACTGACGTTAAATTATATTAGGATTGAACCAGTCGTCGGTGCGGTCGAAGAGGAGTTGCCAAAGGGTGCGATTGGTAAGATAGAAGCGAGCTGTAAAACTCATTCCTTTACCTATATTACCACGATAGCCATTTTTCAGTTGTAAATAACCTTTGCTGATTCCACAGCGTATTTTAAATAAGCCTTCGCCTGTTTGCTCATTTACTACTAAGTTTTTATCTATTTCCTTTACACTACCGTTGAGCAACCCCCATTGGTTATAATTATAAGTGTCTATTTGAAAGCGTACCTTTTGCGAGGGGTGTATAAAACCGATGTCTTTTGGAGAGACTAAACACTCAGCTATGAGGTTTTGTTCGGGAGAGATAGTAGCAATAGTTTGCCCTTGAGAGAGAAAGTTGCCTTGACGAATGCCTTTGTACTGTGCAATAGTACCTGTGATGGGTGCTATTACCACATAGTTTTGTTGTTCTTGGCTGAGGCGCTTCTCGTCTGATTGCAATGACTGCAATTTACGTTCTACTTCTGTACGCTGTGCTTGCCATTGTGCATATTGTTGTTGCTGGGTGCTTTGCACTTGGCGCAAGAGTTCTTCGTGACGATAGTATATTTTTTCATACTCAGCTTTAGCGATTACATCTTTACTAAAAAGCTGATTGGCACGATTGAGTTCCTTTTTAGCTAAGGATAATTGTACTTGCAACTGACCTATTCTTTCCAAAAAAGCGGTTCTTTCTTGGGCGTATTGTGGTGTTTGCAGGGGTGTATTTTTGTGAGAGACTAATGCAGTAAGGTCTTGTAATTGTGCGTTGTAGTCTTGTTGTTGAGTACTGACAAGTTGTTGCTGTGTGTTTAATAGTTCTGTAGTGATAATGAGCAAGGTGTCACCTTTTTGGACGTTTTGGTTGTTTTGAGAGAGAAAGCACTTTACTACCCTACCACTTGTAGGGGCAGTAAGTTCTGTATCCTCGAAATTGGAACGTATCACCCCGCGTGCCGATACTGATATAGGCACTTTGATAAAGGGCAGAGCAACCATTATTGCTGTGAGGAGCAGGAGGATAGTAAGGTAAATAGGGTGTTTCATAAAAGAGTTTTTATTTATTAGGTTATTCTGAATACCCTTTTATGGCAAAAGAAAGTCCTGCACCCAAAGGAATTTTCTCGAAAGTAGTATCGTAGCGAGCATAGCCTAAAGAACGTGAAGCTGGGAAAACAATGCGAGCTTTTTCCTCTCCTTGTATATCTATAGGTTGTAACTCTATCCATATTTTTCCTTTTGGGATAGGAACTCTGAATTTTTCCACTACGTCTATTTTACTTTCTGTTTTAGGAATAGTGATATAGATAGGTTTTTCAGTAAGAGGACTCATTTCTTGCTGGTTCATCTGAAAAAAGTTTAGGCGAAAGACTGCTTTTTCAGTGTTATTTTTAATACAAGTAATATGAAATTCAGTGGCTACCCAATTATTTTTGAGATTCACAAAATCGCCAATGGTTTGAGGAATCTCCTTTTGCTCTTTCATTTCTTCTGGTGTGAAATATAGTGTAGCCCCTACAAAACGAATTCCTTTTCCCTTTAAAGTTTTTAGCTGCTTTGTTTTTGCTGAAACATCTATAGGCGCAAGCATTATTTCTTTTTCTGTAAGGACAATAGGTTTGTTATTCTGAAAGTCTTTTGCACAGATAGCTCTTCTTTCGTGACTAATATGTGAAAAGTAAATACTATCAGTAGGCTTGGGCTGTAATTTTTCTAAGGAGAAATTGCCGTGTGCATCACTAATTGTACCTTTGTGAGTGCCCACAATGCCGATGTTTACGTATTCGATAGGTGTGCCATTATTGGATACTATTTTGCTTTGAGCAAATGTAGTGAGAGTAAAGAGAAATAATGATAACGTTGTTAGTTTCATATTTAATTACAATTAAGTTTTACTACAAAATAATTTATGTAAAGGAAAGCTACTTCTTTTTCTCAGGTAAAAGAACCAAATCTTTTTCTAAAAGACTTTCAAAAGACAAGGATAGCTGTAGAGGAGTTTGTTTGTCCTTAAAATATGTTGTATTAAAAGAATGAAAAAAATTACCAAAATCGCTTTTAAGAGTTACATTTTTCACTTCGGATTTATTCTTTTCTTCCTTTAAGAAAGGATATATCTCAAAAATATTTGTTAAAGAAATAGCGTCTTTTTTGAATGTGGTTTTTATATCAATCAGACAACGATATATACTAAAATCTGTACTATTAATTGCTTCAAAATCTATACTTGCAGGGAATTTTTCGTAGACATCTTTATGCTTAATTACATTTGTTCTTCCAGCAAAAGAGCCCCTAATACTATCCTTTGGGAATAAGGCATTCAAATAACAGATGTATTCATTATTCTTTTTTTCTATATTTCCTGCACCTTCTTGTTGACGATAAACAATGCTATACTGTTGCTCATTTTTCTTTTTCAGAGAATAATTTTTATCCAAAGGGAAATGCTCATTAGCAATAAAGTCGAACAAACCATTATTCCCCATAAAGAGAGGACTTTTTTTAAGAACTTGTAATTTTTTGCTTTTTGTGTTTTCGTAAGCTTTAATAGCAATAATGTTATATTGTATTTTATTTCCTTTTTTAGGAAGATAGAAATCTATCCAACCTTCTGTATAATATATAGGAATGCTATCAGCATATTGATAAGTGCGAATATAACACTTTAACAAAATATAATCAGGTTGTTGTTTGCTAAGAATAACCTCTGGCAACTCATAGATTTTATGAGATAATAATATTTCTTGTTTTTCTTTTAAATTTTTTACATTTAACTTTTTAGATTCATAGGAGAGGTGGGACGTATAAACAATATCTGATGAATTAGATATGTTTACTTGCCCTTTATCATTAGAAATTCCCTTAATCTCACCTTTGCTATTTTCTATAACGACAGCTGAAATAGGGTAATGAGTAAGGCTATCTAAAAGTGTGATGTTTTGAGCTTTTACAGCTCCAATATAAAAAAGTAAAAGATATAAGATATTTTTCATAAATTAGAAATGAAGAGCAAAGGCTTCTAGAAGCCTTTACTCTAAATAATAGGTTTAAAAAACTTTTAATCCAAAAAGATAAAGATGGGTATTATGGCGAATACCATCTAAAACACCTGTGAGTTTAAAGAAAGGATATCCATCTCCTTCTCCTCCTTCAACTTCTCTTAATTCCTTAGTATTAAGTTCTTGAAAACCTTTAAAACTGTCAAGTTTCTTCACTCCTTGAGCTTCTACTTGTTGGGTTCTTTTTAAATTCATCTTTCTTAAAAATTTAAAATTAAGCATTTAGTTATTTGAGTATTTTTAAGCTATGCGCACTTACTTTAAAAACTCGGGGCAAAGATATGGCGGTTTTGGTAAAGTTGTTATGCGTGAGACGCATATTATAATCTATTTACAATTTTTAACAATGTGTTTAGTACAAAATAAGGGAATGAGGAAATAAGGGAATGAGGAAATGAGGGAATGAGGGAATGAGGAAATGGTGTGTGTGCTTGGGTTAAAGGGATGAGGCTGTGCCTCAGAAATTAAACAAAATTTAAACAAAATCAAGGCTGCGCCTTGTGAAATGGGGAGAGGTTGGTTGGGTTTTTGAGGGAAAATTAGCAAATTAGAAAATGAGAGAATGAGGAAATTAGCAAATGGGGTAAATGCCAATAATACCAGAAATACTAATAATCAACTTTGGCAAAGTTTAAAACCAAAACTGTA
>NZ_KB291516.1:0-7672 GCF_000318315.2 Capnocytophaga sp. oral taxon 324 str. F0483
ATAAGCTAACCCCACCCTCCTTACACCCTTTTTTTACCAAAACCCCTCTCAACTCTCTTCCGAACTTTTCTGTTTCTTTCCGAATACTCCTAGCAGTCACCAACACATCGCTTTTTCATCTCAAACTTTGGCAAAGTTTTAAACTTTGCCAAAGTTGAATAAACTAACAAACCCTCCGCTAGTGCAATTCTTGTAGCCTCCTCCTCATTCTCTCATTCTCCCATTTTCTCATTTCCAAATTCTCTCATTTCCCACCCTCTTGTCACTTTTTCGTCGCATTCCTAGTGCCTATGGCCTAAGGCCTCGCACTTTTCTCATTTTCTCATTCTCTCATTTCTATATTTTCTTTATCTTTGCAAAAAAAATATGTTTTTAATGAAGAAATATATCATCACTTTATCGCTTTTGTGCCTCGCAATGGCTTGCAAAAGCCCCTCAACCGGACAGATAATCCCCCAAGAGGAGATTACTAATCAAATGTATTTCACCTCCAAACCCATTGTTTCTGCTCATCGGGGTGGGGGAGGAGAGCAACTTAAAGGCTATCCCGAAAACTGTTTGGAAAGCATTCAATACCTTTCCAAGAAAGGAATACACAGCTTTGAGATAGATATCTTCGAGAGTGCCGACGGTGATTTGCTCCTGATGCACGACGATAAGTTAGGACGTACCGCCACAGGTCAAGGAGTCGTATCAGCTCTTACTACCGCACAGTTGCGCACTGAAAAACTCAAAGATGAGTTCGGCAATGTAACTGCTTTTCAGATTCCGTTTTTAAAAGATGTACTTTCGTGGTGTAAAACCCATAAGGGGTACTTAATGTTAGATTTTAAAAAGGGTATTTCTTATCAAAAGGTGGTAGATTTAGTGCGGGAAGAGAAGATGGAAGCGCAAGTGGTGCTTATCAGTTATAATACTGCACAAGCCGAAGCCTTGCATAAGGTAGCTCCTGAGATGCTCCTTTCGGTGAGCGCCCGCAATGAAGACGAACTAAACCGTATTTTGCAAACAGGTATTCCTAAACAGAAGTTGTTGGCTTTCACCGGTATTCGTTTAGCTCCTGATCAGCTGTACGAGCGTTTAAACCAACTAAAAATACCTGCCATATTAGGTACATTAGGTAACTTAGATAAGCGTGCTGCTACCAAAGGCGACTACCTATATACCGAGTGGGCAAAGAAAGGTATACAAGTTTTTTCTACCGATAGACCTTTGGCATTCAAGTAAAAAATAAGAGGTAAGAAACTTACTTCTTACCTCTTTCTTTATCTAAAACAAATCGTTTTCGCTAATACTCTTGTCGTGTTTAGTATAAGCAGTAGGGCGTTTGGCAAAGAAATCGTCAAGCTCATTGCTAAACACTTCCTCCTCAAACCACATCATCGGTTTAGCTTCCTCTCCCGAAATACCAAAAGGCTTTCCTAATCCCAATTGTGTAAGCGAGTCGTCCAAACGATAACGCATATAGTTCGACAAGTCTTTTTTGCTAAAAAACTCCAATTCACCTTGTTCAAAAATCCAGTCTAGCATCTTGTCTTCCAAAGTGATATAACTACGGATAAAAGTAGTTGCATCTTCTTCGGCTTTAGCTTTCATTTCTGGATTTTCTTCAAATATCTTTTTGAGAATATAAATACCTGCATTGGCGTGTAACTGTTCGTCTACCGATGTCCACGCAATAATATTCGCTACATTTTTCAAGAACCCTTTAAAACGTGTAAATGAAAGAATAGTAGCAAACTGACTGAACAACGAAGCATTCTCAATAATCAATGTGAAAAACAGAATCCGCTCCATAGCGTTCTCACGATTTTTAGCCAAGTATTCTTTTAATACATTACTACGTTCTTTAAAAACAGGTACCTCCAATAAGTTTTCAAACTCGTTGTTGTAGCCCAAAACCTCCAATAAGCGTGCGTAAGCCTCGCTGTGGCGGAACTCACATTCGGCAAAAGTAGCTCCTAATCCGTTGAATTCAGGTTTAGGGAAGAGGTCATAGAGGTCTCCCCAGAAAGTCTTTACCGATACTTCCACTTGGGCGATACCTAATAGAGCGCGCTTCACTGCCTCTTTTTCCACAGGTGTTAACTCCGATTTAAAATCCTGAATATCGGCAGTAAACTCCACTTCTGAGTGTACCCAAAACGATTTGTGCATAGCGTTCACAAACTCCATAACCTCAGGATATTCAAAAGGTTTGTAGTTCTCGCGTTTGTCAAAAATTCCCATAATGATAAATGTTTTTTTTATGAATGTTTTAATGATGTTTTACAGAGCGCAAAGATAATAAAAATACTATAAACTCCAATAATTTTTCTAATTTGCTAATTCCCACATTCCCTAATTCTCTCATTTTCTCATTTTCTCATTTTCTCATTTTCTCATTTTCTCATTCTCTCATTCTCTCATTTTCTCATTCTCTCATTTTCTTCACCTTACCTTTGCTCTTCAAAAAATCTTTTATTTTCACTAATTTTACCTTTTATCTTTTACCTTTTACCTTTTATCTAAATTCCTCCTGTTGATAACTCTGTTAATAACCTGTTAATTTAAATTGATAACTATTTTTTTGTCAATAATAAATTTATTCGTACTTTTGCCTCGTCAAACAATGATTAAACATTTATAGAACTATGGAAGAATTTGTAAAATTAGTAGAACACATTTTGTATATGGAGAATTTCAACACTGCAATTACTCCTGATTTAAAACAAAAGTTTATAGAGCTTAACAGAACTTATGGCAATAATGTGCCCGATAAGTATAAAGCAGACGTAAACAGATTATATAATAGCTTTCGCGATAAACAAAGCGTAGAGGTAGATAGTAACGCTTACGCTGTTAGCTAATAGTAAATGAATGTTTTAGTAACTGGAGGTAGTGGGCAATTAGGTTCTGAAATTCAGGCTAATTCTCACAAGAAAAGTTGCTACTATTTCACGGATATAAATAGCTTGGACATCTGTGATGTCCAAGCTATTCGTGCTTTTGTGCAACTCAATAATATTGGTGTCATTGTCAATTGTGCAGCTTATACCAATGTTGATAAAGCCGAAGACGACTCAGCTCTCGCAACTCTTATCAATCATACAGCTGTCGAGAATTTAGCAACTGTTTGTAAAGAACACAACTTGCCTCTTATTCATATTTCCACCGATTATGTCTTCGGAGGAAGTAAAAACACTCCTTATACCGAAACCGACCCAACCACACCTCTTGGGGTGTATGGGCGTACTAAATTAGCAGGCGAACAAGCAATACAACAAGCAGGCATTGAACATCTCATTATCCGTACAGCGTGGTTGTACTCATTGCGTTTCGGTCATAACTTTGTAAAGACTATTCAGCGCCTCAGTGCCGAACGTACTGAACTAAAAGTAGTATTCGATCAAGTAGGCTCCCCTACCAACGCTTCTGATTTAGCCGATTTTATTGTGCAAGCAGTCGAAAACCTTTGGTATAAAGGCAAACGTGAGGTCTATCACTTCTCTAACGAAGGGGTTTGCTCGTGGTATGACTTTGCAGTAACTATTGTAGCGCAATCGGGTAATAATTGTAAAGTATTGCCCTGTCGTTCCGATGAGTTTCCAAGCAAAGTAACCCGCCCTGCCTACTCAGTGTTAGATAAAACCAAGCTAAAAAAAGACTTTAATTATCCAATTCCTCATTGGAGGCATAGTTTTAATTGTTAATATTAATTGTAAATTATTAAATTAGATATGGGACTTATAATAACCATCGCAATCATAGTGATTGTAGTATTTTGGTACATTAGTGCCAACAACAAACTCGTGGCATTAGCCAATAATCGTGAGAACGCCTTTGCTGATATCGATGTGCAACTCAAGCAACGTCACGACCTTATTCCTCAACTCGTAGCAGCTGTAAAAGGTTATATGACTCACGAGTCCGATGTGCTCACTAAAATCACTCAAGCGCGCAGTCGTGCTATGAGCGCTACTGATATAAACGATAAGATTGCAGCTGAGAAAGAACTCTCTTCTGCTATGGGCGCTTTCAATATCCAAGTAGAAGCTTATCCTGATTTGAAAGCGAATACTAACTTTATGCACCTCCAACAAGAAATTGCCGATATAGAAAATAAATTGGCGTCAGTGCGTCGCTTCTTCAACTCTACTACCAAAGAGCTGAATACCGCTATCCAATCGATACCTACTAACATCGTAGCAGGTTTCAAGAAAATGACTCCACAACCCTTCTTCGATTTGGGTACAGAACAACGCCAGCAGTTGGATAAAGCTCCAGAGATTTCGTTTAGCTAATCGAATGCATAGAAGATATATAAAGGAGATGTTTTATAGCGTCTCCTTTATTTGTTTTTTGAACATTGTTTGGTATTTTCATATAAAACTAATATCTTTGCCACTCCTATCCTTGCAAGTAAAGAAAAATTGGTAATAATAAAAACCTAAATTATGCAATATCTTGGTATCCGACAACAAATCGCACGAAATAACACCAAGTCTGTTCTGTATTTATTAGCCTTCCCCTTGCTAATCCTTGCGGGAACCTATGCGGTATTGTATATGCTTAACGACCAAGATATAGAGGCTGTAAATGCTCAATTCCTTTCAGTAGTCCCTGTGGTGCTGATAGGGGTAGCTATATGGTTTGTAATCTCCTACTTCTTCAATACCCAAATGATACAAACCGCCACTCACTCTCGTCCCTTAGAACGCCGTGAGAATATGCGGGTGTATAATCTCACCGAGAACCTTTGTATGAGTGTCGGAATGCCTATGCCTAAGCTCTATATTATAGAAAGCGATGCGCTCAATGCTTTTGCTTCTGGTATCAACCAAAAAACCTTTGCCGTCACCCTCACACGTGGTATTATCAGCACGCTTAACGACGACGAACTCGAAGGGGTGATAGCTCACGAACTTACCCATATCCGCAACCGCGATGTCCGTTTGCTTATTATTACCATTGTGTTTGTAGGTATTTTTGCCACGATTGCCAATATCGCTTTCCGCACGATGCTCAACAGTCAGTTGTATTCTTCACGCAATAGGCGAAACGAAAAGGGTGGGGGAGGAGCTGTTGTGCTGGTAGTCTTATTGGTAGCAGGGGTTGTCTATTTCTTTTCAATACTCTTTAAGTTGGCACTTTCTCGCAGTCGCGAATATATGGCTGATGCAGGAGCTGTTGAAATGACCCATAAGTCTTTGGCATTAGCCAATGCCTTAAAGAAAATCTCAGGGCACTCCACCATCGAAGGTGTAGATAACGACGAAGTAAAAGAACTCTTCATCGACTATAAAGCCGAAGGCTTTTTTGCAATGTTCGCCACCCACCCACCTATTCGCAAACGCATACAAGTATTAGAGCAATTTTAATCACTTATTTTAGCTCAAAACAACCAAAACATTCTTGCGCATAAGCTTCCCTTCTACAACTCCCCTTGATTCCTTCAGTAAACGTACCTCCTCTATGTATCAATCACAGAAGTTTTCTTCATTCATTCTTCGCCTTTTGTTTGTCTTTCCTTCATTGTAGAGCCACTGTAGAGCCACTGTAGAGCCACTGTAGAGCCACTTATCCCCCATTTAAACCTTATTACTTGTCCGTATGCCCCACCCTTGCTCGTGCGGTTCGCATCGTATTTTTGTTTACTTTTACATCACAAAGCTTTGCCAAAGCCTAATTGGCTAATTATTCACGTAAGCTGAAAAAATAGCAATAAAGTTAAAACATATTATTCATAAAATACATCTGATATTCAAATGTTTGTATTTACAGTCAAAATATTTTCGTAAAAAAAGTGCTAAAAATTTTGTCGATAAAAAAAAATGTTATACTTTTGCGCTCTGTAAAAAGATAGACGCCGGCATAGCTCAGTTGGCCAGAGCACGTGATTTGTAATCTCGGGGTCGTGGGTTCGAATCCCTCTGCCGGCTCAAAAAAAGTACATATTTTAATAGTTCAAATATTCGGGGGAGATACTCAAGCGGCCAACGAGGGCAGACTGTAAATCTGCTGGTTTTACCTTCACAGGTTCGAATCCTGTTCTCCCCACTGTCATATTTTTATTTTTTTTGCGGGAGTAGCTCAGTTGGTAGAGCGTCAGCCTTCCAAGCTGAATGTCGCGAGTTCGAACCTCGTCTCCCGCTCTTTTTTTGTATGCTGATGTAGCTCAGGGGTAGAGCACTTCCTTGGTAAGGAAGAGGTCACGAGTTCAAATCTCGTCATCAGCTCTCACGTATTTTGTACACACATCAAACACTCATTTATATAACTAAGATTTAAAATTTATTTAAAAATGGCAAAAGAAACATTTGATCGTTCCAAACCCCACTTGAATATTGGTACTATTGGACACGTGGATCACGGTAAAACAACTTTGACAGCCGCTATTACTAAAGTATTAGCCGACGCTGGTCTTTCAGAAGTTCGTAGCTTCGATTCAATCGACAACGCTCCCGAAGAAAAAGAACGTGGTATTACCATTAATACCTCTCACGTAGAATACCAAACAGCTACTCGTCACTACGCACACGTAGACTGTCCTGGCCACGCCGACTACGTAAAGAATATGATTACAGGTGCTGCCCAAATGGACGGCGCTATCCTCGTAGTTGCCGCTACCGACGGACCTATGCCTCAAACTCGTGAGCACATCCTCCTCGGTCGCCAAGTAGGTATTCCTCGTATCGTTGTCTTTATGAACAAAGTAGATATGGTAGACGACCCAGAATTGTTGGAACTCGTAGAACTCGAAATGCGCGAGCTTTTGAGCTCTTACCAATACGATGGTGATAATACTCCTATCATACAAGGTTCAGCTCTTGGTGCTCTTAACGGCGAAAAGAAATGGGTTGATAGCGTTCTTGCCCTTATGGACGCTGTTGATAAATGGATTGAACTTCCAACTCGTGACGTAGATAAACCATTCTTGATGCCTATCGAAGACGTGTTCACTATCACCGGTCGTGGTACCGTTGCTACAGGTCGTATCGAAACTGGTGTAGCTAAAACAGGTGATGCAGTTGAAATCATCGGTATGGGTGCTGATAAGTTAACCTCTACTATTACTGGGGTTGAAATGTTCCGCAAAATCCTCGACCGTGGTGAAGCTGGTGACAACGTAGGTTTGTTGCTTCGTGGTATCGATAAAAAAGACATCAAACGTGGTATGGTAATCTGCAAACCAGGTTCTGTAACTCCACACGCTAAATTCAAAGCTGAGGTGTATATCCTTTCTAAAGAAGAAGGGGGTCGTCACACTCCATTCCACAACAACTACCGTCCTCAATTCTACGTACGTACAACCGACGTAACCGGTACTATCCACTTGCAACCAGGTGTCGATATGGTTATGCCAGGTGATAACGTAACTATCGAAGTAGAATTGTTACAACCTATCGCTCTTAACGTAGGTCTTCGTTTCGCTATCCGCGAAGGTGGTCGTACCGTAGGTGCTGGTCAAGTAACTGAAATTCTTGACTAATTAGCTTAGAAGGTTAGGTTAAATATTATTTAATACAAAAAAGTTTTGAGCATAAAAACTCAAAACTTTTTTAAAATACGGGTGTAGTTCAAGGGTAGAATAGCGGTCTCCAAAACCGTTGATGGGGGTTCGAATCCCTCCACCCGTGCTTAACATTGCTAAAGTTACAAACTAAGGTTGTAAGGAACATTTTTAACTATC
>NZ_KB291517.1:0-18138 GCF_000318315.2 Capnocytophaga sp. oral taxon 324 str. F0483
GCGAAGTGTTGAACCCTACTAACTGTACCGGTACTCAAACCTTGGTAGTAACAGTAGTGGGAACAGCAACACCTACACCTACTCCGGTAGCGGTAGACGATAGAGTCTCTACAGCAGTGAATACACCTGTAAATATTGCAGTATTGCCAAACGATACCCTCAACGGAGCAACTACCCCTAATGTAGTAACCTCTCCAGCAAATGGTACAGTGATGGTAAATAGCGATAACACAATAGAGTACCGTCCTCACACAGGCTTTGTAGGAACCGATACTTTTGTGTATGAAATCTGTAACTCGGCAGGCTGTAGCAGTGCTACTGTAACGGTTGATATAGTGAACAAGCTCATACCTTACAACGGTATGTCAGTAAATGGCGACGGTAAAAACGACCACTTCCATATTGGTGGTATAGAAAACTATCCGAACAATGTGGTACGTATCTACAACCGTTGGGGCGTAAAAGTATTTGAGGTAAGTGGCTACGACAACGTAACCCGCGTGTTTAGAGGTATCTCCGACGGTCGTGTGACAGTAGAAGCTGCCGATAAACTCCCTCAAGGTACTTACTATTATGTAATCGAATACTACGATCAGAATAATAATAAACAATCTGAAGTAGGCTGGTTATATATCAAAAAATAGTACTTTTATAATAAACTAAAAAGGGCTGTCCAGAAACTCTCTGGCAGTCCTTTTTGTTTTTAAGCCTATTTCCTTATTTTCTTTACCCCTATCTCCTCAAACTTCTATCACTTTTCTTCACCTGCTTGTATGGCACGCACCGTCTTACTGCCGCCACAATTCCCTTTTAAAGAAAGTCCATATTCGTCATTCGTCACTGGTCATTCGTCATTTCTTCTCTTTTCCGTCATATTCCCCCCTAGTGCCTATGGCCTAAGGCCTAAGGCCTAGTGCCTCTTCCTCTTTCTTTCGCCTCGAAACCCCGTTTTTACCATTTTTATTATTGTTGTATTATACTATGAATCAACTATTTATAGACCCTTTCTATACCAATCTTCCAAGATTCGTATAAGCTTCCTATAAGCTCTCTATAAGCTAACTACATTCATCCTCACACCCTTTTTTCACCAAATATCCTCTTAGCTCTCTTTCGTTATCCTCCGCTATCTTTCGAACTCCTCAACCCTCCACATTTGCTAATTTTCTACCTCCGTGTGGCTCACACTTCTTATTGCTAATTAAAAAATGTTTCGTACCTTTGTCGCCATAAAAGTATATAACCAATGAAAAAAACATTATTATTAGCCATAGGTCTTACACTTATCTTTCTTTCTTGTAAAAAAGACAACAATGATGACACTACCCCCGGCGGTGCTTTTCCTAAAACGATAGTAGAGGAAACTATTGGTAGTATAGGCACTGTTAAAACCACTGAAACCTATACGTTAAGTGGCAATAAAATTACTGCTTTTGAAAGAAAAGTAGTCGATAACGGTACCCCCACTACTGATGAAGTCTATACAATCACTTATAACGGTGAGTTGATAACTGCTATCAGTATTAAAAGCAATTCTCAAAGCAACAGAAACTATACCTATAACTTTACTTATAACGGAAATCACTTACAATCTATCATTCGTAGTGATAATGTTCAAAAAATTACTTATGAATATCTTAATAACAAAGTAGCGAGTAAAACAACGGTTGATGGAACTGAAACAAAAAAATATAGCTACACTTATGATAAAAACAAAATAACAATGATAGCTCATAGCTCATTCGCTGGTTTTAACGACTATTATATTTATTCCCTCAATCCCGATGGTACAGTAGCTTCTCTTGAAAAAGCAACTTATGTAGGTGCAGTTCCTGACCAAAATACCAAAGGCTCTTGTACTTACCAATACGATAATAAACCGAATATGTATCAGCGAGACCTCTTTAAATATTTAGCTGAAATAGAGTTGATAAGTAATTACAACTACTATGGTGATTATTACAGAGACCCTCTTATAAGAACCGCCGTTCACAATGTAGTTTCTTATACTAAAAAACTCCATAATAACACCCAAGCTGACTATAAAGATTTAGAGAATGCCACTCGTACTTTTAGCTATCAATGGAATAGCAACAATACACCTAAGTCCGCTGAATATAAGAAAAACAACGCTCATAAAGCTACCTATACCTATACTTATTAGAAAAGCTAATCGCTGATGTTTATAGATTACCTCCTTTCGGCAGTGCTGATGCTTATCACCTTTGCGATAGGCAGTTCGTTGCGCTTCTCCGATTTCGAAAACATATTCAAAAAATCAAAGCCCTTGTACTTAGGGCTTTTCTTGCAGATGGTCTTCTTGCCTATCTGTGCTTTTATCATTGCCGAGTTTTCTAATTTACCCCCTGCCGAAAAAGTAGGGCTCATCATCGTATCAATATGTCCTGGGGGTACTACCTCCAATTTCATTAGTTATCTCATCAAAGCCGATACCGCCTTGGCAGTAGCCCTTACCGCTATCAATAGCTTGCTCATACTGTTTACCATTCCAGTGTTGTCTAATTGGGCAGTAGCTGTTTTTATGGGTGGTCATACTGAAGTGTCGCTCCCTATATTTAATATGGTCTGGGAAGTAGCCAAAATCATTATAATACCAGCTTTGTTGGGCTTATTTTTCAACCGGTTTTTCCCTAATGTATCTCTTAAAATCCGTTTTCCTTTAAAAGTAACTAATACCATATTGTTGGGAATTGTATTCTTTATCAAGTTTTTCGGTGATAAACAATCAGGAGGAAGTGGTATTTCAGTAGATGAAATAATCCGACTCTTGCCTGCTACGCTCCTAATGCACCTCAGCGCGATGACACTTAGTTATTTTATCGCTCTGAAATCTTTTAAATTACCGGGTGTACAAGCAACGACTATCAGTATAGAAGTAGGTCTACAAAACACTGCTTTGGCGATATTGGTAGCAGGTACCCTTATGGGCAATACCGATATGACCAAACCCGCCCTTGTGTATGCCATATTCTCCTTTTTTACCACTTTTATCTTTGCCCTTATCACCATCAGAATTAGAAGATAACAGCAATTAATAATTGATAATTAACAATTAAAAAAGCGCGATGTTCACTATTCAAACATCGCGCTTTCTTTATCTTTTATTCACATACCCAGCTGTGAGCCCTCGCTGGCTTTACCTTTTATCTTTTATCTTATTAAATCTTGCTTGCCAACAGATAAATCACTGCCATTCGTATGGCTACCCCATTTTCTACTTGTTGTAAAATAATCGATTGGGAGCTATCAGCTACTTCGCTGGTAATTTCTACCCCTCGATTGATAGGTCCTGGGTGCATAATCACTATTTCTTTGTCAAGGCTATCCAATAGCTCTTTGGTGAGTCCGTATTGTTGTACATATTCACGGGTAGAAGGAAAATAACTGATGTCGAGTCGTTCGTTTTGGATACGCAACATATTAGCCACATCACACCAGTTCAAAGCCTTGCGCAAATTGGTTTCTACCTTCACGTCCAATTTATGAATGTATTTAGGAATAAGTGTTTGAGGTCCGCATAGCATCACTTCAGCTCCTTGCTTGTGGAGTGCAAAGATGTTCGAAAGTGCCACGCGCGAGTGTAGTATATCCCCCACTATCACTACTTTTTTACCAGCAACATCTCCTAAGCGTTCGCGTATAGAATATGAGTCTAAAAGAGCTTGTGTAGGGTGTTCGTGAGCTCCATCGCCAGCGTTTACAATTGAGGCTTTCACGTGTTGTGAGAGGAAGACCCCCGCACCTGGGTTCGGGTGACGCATCACTACCATATCCACTTTCATCGAGAGGATATTGTTCACGGTATCTACTAAGGTTTCCCCTTTGGCTACCGATGATTGAGAAGCCGAAAAGTTAATCACATCGGCAGAAAGACGTTTTTCTGCCAATTCAAAGGAAAGACGAGTGCGCGTACTATTCTCGAAGAAGAGATTGGCAATAGTAATATCGCGCAACGAAGGCACTTTTTTAATAGGACGGTTAATAACCTCCTTGAAGTGGTCAGCTGTTTCAAATATTAACTGTATATCCTTTTCGGTGATATACTTAATGCCCAACAGGTGATTAACGCTCAATGCACTCATTTCTTTTTCTTTTTAAGTGGTTGTGCAAAAGTACAAAATAATTAGAAACTACGAGTTACGATTGAAGATTTTTTTAGCTTTTAGCCGTTAGCAGTCAAAATAGAAATTAACTAATTGCCTACTCCGATAATCCCAAATCCTCCATTGCCATTTCCTCGTCGTCGTGAGTATCTTCTGTCTTTTTAGCAACTATTTTCTCCATTCTGCGGTCATTGAGATGATATTTTGCAAATAGAGCGTCTAAATCATCTAAAAAAGATTTAGTAATCGCCACCTTTAGATTGCCATTTTCCATATTTAGGTGAATATTTTCATTGTGATGGTGCACAACAAAGTAAATAGACTGTTTTCCTTTGTGCTTTTGTAGTAAATCTTTGTATTTTGCAATCAAATCTTGGTTAATCTCCTCTATATTCACGTGCAAAGTAAGTTTTTTAGAGAGGGTTTCCATCACATCTTGTAACTGCATCATCTGTAGAAACTGTATTCGAGGTTCGCCTCTTTGGTTGGTTTCTCTATTGAGAAATCCTTCTACCACCTTAAATTTGATATACAAAAACGCCCCTGGTACCATATATTTCTGATAGTTCAAATAATCATCTCCAAAGAGTTTAAACTCGTAAGAGCCGTCGTAATCCTCAAGAGTAAAAAAGCCGTAACCTTTTCCGTTCTTAGCCGTACGATGTTGCAGGTCAGCTACCATACCCGCTACTGTGAGCTCACGGTTAATAAAAGGTTGTAAGTCTTGCAATTCCGATAGACTGATATTGCAAAAGTTTTGTAACTCGTGCTTAAAATCGTCGAGCGGGTGCCCTGAGATATAGATACCTACCACCTCCTTCTCACGGCGCAACTGCTCGAGGTTACCCCACGTTTCACATTTAGGCACAGCAGGTTCAGGGATATCTACTTCACTCTCACCACCAAACAGACTCATTTGGGCAGAGTTCTTACTCTCTTGGTATTTAGTACCAAAGCGAATGGCTTTTTCGAGAAAGGGAACGCCGTCAGCTTCAGCGTGGAAGTACTGAGCACGGTGTACATTAGTGAACGAATCAAAACCTCCTGCCAAAGCGATACTTTCAAAGGCTTTCTTGTTGATACTCTTATAATCTACGCGTTTTGCCAAATCGAAAATAGAGGTATAAGGACGCTCTTGGCGTTGTTCTACAATCGTATCGACTGCTGCTTTTCCTACTCCTTTCACAGCCCCCATTCCGAAGCGTATATCACCGTTTTTATTTACGGTAAATTTGTACAACGATTCATTCACATCAGGAGGTAACACCTTGATTCCCATATGGTGGCACTCTTCGAGGAAGAAAGTAATCGTTTTGATGTCGTTCATATTGTTAGATAATACCGCTGCCATATACTCGGCAGGATAATTGGCTTTTAGGTAAGCCGTTTGGTAACCCACCCAAGCATAGCAGGTGGAGTGCGATTTATTGAACGCATAAGCGGCAAACTTCTCCCAGTCTGCCCATATCTTTTCGAGTTTTTGGGCGTCGTGACCTTTTTCGGAGGCTTGGGTAATGAACTTAGGCTTCATCTTGGCTAGCACGGCTATTTGTTTCTTTCCCATCGCCTTACGGAGCACGTCGGCTTCACCTTTGGTAAAACCTGCCAATTTCTGCGATAGCAACATCACCTGCTCTTGATATACGGTAATTCCATAAGTTTCTTTGAGGTACTCCTCCATATCGGGGAGGTCGTACTCAATAGGCTCAATACCGTGTTTCCGCTTGATAAAGCTCGGTATATATTCCAATGGACCTGGGCGGTAGAGGGCATTCATCGCTATCAGGTCGGCAAAGACCGTAGGTTTTAGCTCTCGCATATATTTCTGCATACCGGTGGACTCGTACTGGAAAATCCCGACCGTTTCACCGCGTTGGAAGAGTTCGTAAGTCTTTTTATCGTCGAGCGGGAAAGCCTCTGCATCCAGCTCTATATTATGAGTTTGTTTGATATTTTCAATAGTATCTTTGATAAGTGTGAGGGTACTGAGTCCCAAGAAGTCCATTTTCAGCAATCCTGCGCTCTCTACTACCGAGTTATCAAACTGAGTAACAAATAGGTCAGAATCTTTGGCTAAAGCTACCGGCACAAAGTTGGTTATATCATCGGGGGTGATAATTACCCCACAAGCGTGGATACCCGTGTTGCGCACCGAACCTTCAATAATATTTGCCTGCTGAATGGTTTGGGTACTGTCCTCCTCCCCTTCTCCTGCCAAAAGGCGTTTCAGCTCGTCTACTTTTGGCAGTTCTTCACTGCGCACTTTTTCTTTGAGGGTTTTATCGTCCCAACTGAACATCTTCCCTAAAGATGACACCCCATTAGGCACTAAGCCCGCTAATCTATTCGATTCTTGTAGAGGTACATCCAGCACACGAGCCGTATCTTTGATAGCTGATTTGGCAGCCATTTTACCATAAGTGATAATCCGCGCTACCTGACTCTCACCATACTTATCAATCACATAGTTGATTACATCTTGGCGACCAGAGTCCTCGAAGTCGATATCGATATCGGGCATTGACACACGGTCGGGGTTGAGGAAACGCTCAAAGAGGAGGTCGTACTTAATGGGGTCCATATTGGTAATATCCAAACAGAACGCCACTGCCGAGCCTGCAGCCGACCCACGACCAGGTCCTACTGATACGTTCATACTTCGCGCTGCGGCTATAAAATCTTGTACGATAAGGAAGTAACCTGGGTAACCTGTTTTTTCAATAATAGAAAGCTCAAAATCCAAACGCTCCCGCACTTCATCAGTAATTTCGGGGTATTTGCGTTTAGCCCCTTCATAAGTGAGATGACGCAAATAGTTGTTTTCTCCTTTTTTGCCTGTAGGGTCGTCTTCTACCTGAAATTCTTCGGGGATATCAAACTTAGGCAAGAGGATATCACGTGCCAATCCGTAGGGTTCTACCTTGTCGATAATCTCTTGAATATTGAGAATCGCCTCAGGAATATCCTTGAAGAGCGCCTTCATTTCGGCTGAGGTTTTGAAATAATACTCGTTGTTAGGCATTCCAAAACGATAACCGCGACCGCGACCGATAGGTGTTCTTTGTTTCTCGCCGTCTTTCACACACAACAGAATATCGTGGGCATTGGCATCTTTTTTATGGAGATAAAAGGTATTGTTAGTAGCAATGAGCTTGACCCCATATTTCTTAGAAAACTCTACAAGAGTTTCGTTTACGCGGTTTTCATCTTCTTGGTTGTGGCGCATCACCTCTAAATAGAAATCCTCTCCAAACTGCTCTTTCCACCACAAGAGCGCCTCTTCCGCCTGCTTAGTACCGATATTCAATATTTTTGATGGCACTTCGCCATTCATACCTCCAGAAAGCACTATTAAGTCGCTTTTGTACTGCTCTACAATCGCCTTATCTATACGAGGCACATAGTAAAAACCTTTGGTAGAAGCGATAGAAGCCATTTTGGTAAGATTGTGATAACCTTGTTTGTTTTTAGCCAAAATCACTACTTGGTAGCCGTTGTCTTGTCGGGTTCTATCTAAGTGATTTTCGCAGATATTGAACTCACAACCTATAATAGGCTTGATGAGCGTTTCGGTAGGGGGTTCACCCTTTTCTTCAGCCTCTTTGTTTTTAGCTTCCGCCTCTTTGTTATGTCCTTGTACGGCTTGCACAAAGTGGAAGGCAGCCATCATATTGCCGCTATCGGTAAGAGCCACGGCAGGCATCTTTTCTTTAGCGGTGATTTTTACGAGGTCTTTTATAGACGTAGTAGATTGTAATATAGAGTGTTGTGTATGGTTGTGCAAGTGAGCAAACACCGCATTTTCTAACAGTGAAGCATCGACGTGAGGTTCTGTAGTTTGCGCAGTGCTACTGCTTTTTCGCAAGGTATCGGAAGCCTCTTTGAGGTTCACGTGCTTGAGTCCGATAAGCCCTATAGGTGAGGTGTGATGCCCTTGAAATTCTTTGATATAGTCGCTACTGAAAGTACCTTCTTGAAAGCCTTCGCCACGACGTATCAATTCAAAGAAACAGCGTGTAGTTGCTTCCACGTCGGCAGTGGCGTTGTGCGCCTCGGCAAAGGGTACGCCAAAGAGAAAAGAGTGCAACTCGGTGAGGGTGGGCAACTTATAACGACCTCCTTTTCCGCCTGCTATCTGGCAGAGGTTGGCAGTTGCCTCAGTACAAGTATCGATTACAGGCATCTGCGTAAGTGGACTCTCCACCCTATAGCGGTAAAACTCAGCCCCCATAATATTGATATCAAAGCCGATGTTTTGTCCCACCACATATTGCGCCTTGCTAAGCGCCTCGTTGAACGCTTTGAACACCTCAGCGATAGGCACTCCTTGTGCTTCTGCTAATTGGGTAGAAATACCGTGTACTTTTTCGGCATCATAAGGCACATCAAAGCCATCGGGCTTTATCAAAAAGTCCTGATGCTCAATGAGTGTGCCCCACTCATCGTGCAATTGCCAAGCAATCTGCACGGCGCGAGGCCAGTTGTCACTATCGGTAAGGGGGGCATCCCAACGGCGGGGTAACCCCGTAGTTTCAGTATCAAATATTAAGTACATTTTTTAGGTAAAGCCAGCGTTAGCTGAATATGTGTGTAAGAGTTTTATTGAGATTTAAAGTGAGAGGGCAAAGATACAAAACAATTCACAATTAGCAATTAACCATTGATAATTTTAACACGACGCCATTTCCAACATCAAGTGCAATTTTTTAAGTTACCTTTTGGTAGAATAAGTCTTTAGTTTTTTTTTTTAAAATCTAATACTTTTCTTGGACTCAGATTTACCTTAGCTTCACTCCCCCATAGTTCATTGTCCGTTATATCGTATAAAACTTGTATAAGCTAACCGTAATATCCAAATCCACCAATCTACTAATAATTTATCTGTGTGACTTACAATGTTTTCTCTTCGCTCAAACCCTTTTTTACTCTACACTATTAAATCTTAATTTTTACCTTAAAAAATACTCTTTGGCACGGTTGTTGTACTATTTATAACCGTAAAAACAAACTTATATTTTTAATTTTTTATACTATGAAAAAGTTTTTAACATTTGTATTTTTAGCATTTTTTGGTGTAATGGCTTATGCCCAAGACGCTGAGATTTCTTTTAAATCTGAAGAAATTGATTACGGTAACATCAAACAAGGTGCAGACGGTGTGCGTGTGTTCGAGTTTACTAACACTGGTAAAGCACCCCTCGTAATTACTAACGTAGCTTCTTCTTGCGGTTGTACCGTTCCTTCTTGGACAAACCAACCCGTAGCACCAGGAGCTAAAGGAAAAATTGAAGTAAAATACGATACTAATCGTGTTGGACCTATCAGCAAGACTATTACTGTTACCTCCAATGCCAAATCAAGCCCTGTAAAAGGCTTACGTATCAGAGGAAATGTTCAATAATCCATAACTATTTATATTTTAATTTACTCCTTAGTCGCCTGCGCTTCTTTCCTTTGCAGGCGACTTTTTTGGTGTTAAACTTTTGTAAAAATGCAAATGGTAAGCATATTTTCCTTATCTTTGCACCCTATAAGAAAACTAAATAATTTAACAGATATGAAATTACACACACTCACTTTGTTCGCTGGGCTATTCGTAGCTCAAGTGTCATTCGCTCAAGTAGACGAAATGGGAACTATGACCGATACCACTACTCCGGTAGTTGCTCCCACTCCTGTTGAAGCTACTCAAGCTCAGTCTCAAGCAGAACTTAAAGCTCAAAAAGAGCAGTTAAAGGCTCAACAAAAATTACAAAAAGAGCAGGAAAAGTCTGTGAGAGCTGAACAAAAAGCAGCTAAGGAGCAAGAAAAAGCCGCTAAAGAACAACAAAAAACTGCTGCTCGTGCTCAAAAGAATCAAGAACGCTTGTCCAAAGCTAACTCTGAGGTTTCTAAAATAGAGGCTAAAATTACCAAAGCTAAAACTGATTTAGCTAAGGAACAAAACAAGTATAATTTAAAGAAAGCCAAAGGAGCTTTGTCTCCTCAAGACGATGCTAAGTTCAAAGGAAGAATCCTCAACAAAGAGCAAAAGATTAATAGCTTGAATCTCGACCTTATCAAGGCTAAAGAAAAAGTAAACAAATACCAAATGGCAACTTAGTCATTGTTTTATTTTTTAAAATTACACAAGAAAACCGAGTTACTTTCGTAACTCGGTTTTTATATTTCCTGATGTAACTTACATTAAAACTCTGCGCTCTGTGGTGTGCGTGGGTAAGGTATCACATCACGGATATTGGTCATTCCAGTAGCAAAGAGTACCAAGCGCTCAAAACCTAAACCAAAGCCACTGTGTACTGCTGTACCGAACTTACGAAGGTCTAAGTACCACCAAAGAGTTGCCTCGTCCATATGAAGGTCGGCTATTTTTTGTTTGAGTACATCGTAACGTTCTTCACGTTGCGAGCCTCCTACAATTTCACCTATTCCTGGGAAGAGAATATCCATCGCGCGCACCGTTTTACCGTCTTCATTTAAGCGCATATAAAACGCTTTGATATTTGCTGGATAGTCGTATAGAATTACAGGGCACTCAAAGTGTTTTTCCACCAAATAGCGCTCGTGTTCGCTTTGCAAATCTACACCCCATTCGTTTACAGGGTATTGAAATTTCTTCTTTTTATTGTGATTGCTATTCTTTAAAATATCTATTGCCTCGGTGTAACTCACCCTCTTAAACTGATTGTGAATTACAAATTCAAGTTTTTCGATGAGTGACATTGTGCTACGCTCGTTCTGTGGTTTAGTCTTCTCTTCTTCTAAAAATCTTTTGTTCAAGAACTCAAGGTCGTCACGACGTACTTCCAAGGTGTATTGCAATACGTATTTAATAAAATCTTCCGCCAAATTCATATTGTCGATAAGGTCATAGAACGCCATTTCGGGCTCTATCATCCAGAACTCAGCTAAGTGGCGTGAGGTATTGGAGTTTTCAGCACGGAAAGTAGGTCCAAAGGTGTAAATCTTACCAAGCGCCATCGCAAAAGTCTCACCTTCTAACTGACCTGATACGGTAAGGTTTGTCTCCCTACCGAAGAAGTCTTTCTTGTAGTCTACTTCTCCGTTTTCATTAAGTGGTGGATTTTTGGCATCTAAGGTCGTTACACGAAACATCTCTCCAGCCCCTTCGGCATCACTACCCGTGATAATAGGTGTATTCACGTAGAAAAAGCCATTGTCTTGAAAGTATTTGTGAATAGAAAAAGCTAAAGTAGAACGCACGCGCATCACCGCACTAAAAGTACTAGAGCGCACGCGTAAGTGAGCGTTTTCTCTCAAGAATTCAAGTGAGTGTTTTTTAGGTTGGATAGGGTATTCTTCAGGGTTGCTATCACCTAATATACTGATGTTACTTGCTTGTAACTCTACGTTTTGCCCTTTACCTTGACTCTCCACAAGTCTTCCTTTTACTTCAATAGCTGCTCCCGTGGTAATGCGTTTAAGCAATTCAGGGTCGGTATTTTCAAAATCTACTACTACTTGTAAATTGTCGATTGTAGAACCATCGTTTAGGGCAATAAAGCGGTTGCTGCGGAAGGTGCGCACCCAACCTTTAAGGGTGATTTCTCCTTGTATGTTTTTTCCGTCTTGTAATATTTTTTTAATCGAATACATAACGCGTCTTATTTCTTATCTAATTCTGACGGCAAAAGTAATAACTTTTCAATAAATAACAAAGGAGTTTGGTTAAATCTCTAATTGTTTTTCACTTCTTACACTGTTCTGTCATAAACTTTTCATAGGTTTCCATCGTCTTACTTTCGCCTTAGGTTAGCTATCCTTTCGCTCATCTTTCAAACAGCTCTTAATTATTAAACTCTTCTCTTTCCTATAAAAACTTTTCAAGCCTTACTTCCCATTTGCTAATTCTCAAATCTGCTAATTACATCTACTCGTGTGGCTTGTGTCTTTTACCTATAAAAAAGTTTTTTTAACTTGCAGTATAAATTCTTTGTTGTATATTTGTGGCATTAAAATCGAGTATTTATTGTTTAATAAAGATGGAAGAATTCAAGCAAAATACCCCAAACGACTGGTCGTTTATTCACAATAGGCAATATAACGATAACAACCTAAATAACAATCCCATAGGTCTGGTGGGGTTCATAACGTCTGTAGTGGCAATATTCCTCGTATTGCTCCCTATTGTGAATCTTATCATATGGCTCACCGGATTGATATTATCTATTATCGGAATGAGCAAGAAGCCTAAAACATTAGCCGTCGCAGGGCTTATTATTTCTGGAGTAACTTTTTTGGTGCTTATAGTCATTATTGCTTGTATCGTATTCTTAGCTACTAATTCCCAATAGTTTTTCTCCCCCTTTTATCTTTTACTCCTACCTTTTACCTAACTAAAATTGGAAGTAAATAAACGGCTGAATATCGGTAGAATAAGCCTGATAGCAAATAAGCACTACTACTAAGGCTATCGCTATTTTCACAGCGTAATGGCTCTCGGCAAACACGTGTTCCACATAGTCTTTCCAATGCTGTGGTAGCCAATGGGTAATATAACCAATCAGGATAACGCCTAATGGAATATTGTTATGTCTAATCACTTCGGTAGCAGTATCCCAACTCATATTGTTCGCCACTTGTGTGAACCATAAGTTTATACTCTCCATATCATTACCTCGGAAGAATATGCGTGTAAAGGTAATAAAAGCAAAGGTAAAGGCTATCTTCCAAGCGCGAGTAATCCACAGCTTACTTTGCTCGTACGGACTCACCTTGCGCCAATACTTATAAGCTACTACCCCCAAACCGTTCAATCCACCCCATATAACAAACTTCCACGAAGCTCCGTGCCACAATCCTCCAATAAGCATCGTGAGCATAATGTTGATATTGGTAGTCAAGTAACGCTCAAAAGGTTTGTAATAAAAAGCTAGTACCGCACCTGCTATAAGCAATCCCCCTGTGATAAAAGTAAAAGCGAGGTTACCAATCGCTACTACCAATATCACTACAAAAAGCAAGGAAAACACAAAAGTCCCTAAGGTGCTATTGCGGTTACCTCCTAACGGAATGTACAAATAGTCCTTCAACCAAGTAGAAAGCGAGATGTGCCAGCGTTTCCAAAAGTCCCCACAGTTCAAAGCCTTATAAGGTGAATTGAAGTTTACAGGCAAATGGAAGCCCATCAATAGCGCTACCCCTATGGCTATATCGGTATAGCCAGAAAAATCACCGTATATTTGGAGCGAGTAACCTATCAGAGCTAATAAGTTAGAAAAGCCCGAGTGCATTTCAGGAGCATCAAATACCTTATCCAAAAAGTGCAACGCGATAAAATCAGCAAATATCATCTTCTTGATAAGTCCTTTAAGAATAAGGAATATCGCCTTATTAAACTCTTCTTTGCTAATCTCTGTTTTTTTGAGAATTTGAGGTACAAACTCCTCTGCACGTACAATAGGACCTGCTACTAACTGAGGGAAGAAACTCACATAAAAACCAAAGTCTAATATCGATTTCAGTGGTGCAACCTTTCTGCGATAAATATCCACTGTATAGCTAATGGTCTGAAAAGTGTAGAAAGAAATACCTACGGGCAATATAATTTTATCAACTGAAAAGTATCCGTTATAGTCAAACCCATTTGCCCAATAGGCTAAATAGTTAAAGGTTTGGTGATGAGTGTGAAACAGCGCATTGTAAGTATCAGTAAAGAAATAAGCATACTTAAAATAACTAAGTACCAATAAGTTCACACAAACGCTAATAGTAACCCCTATTTTGCGTCTTCGCTCTTCTTGTTGATTATAGATATAATGCCCCAAATAAAAGTCAGTAACAGTACTAAATATCAATAACAATACAAAAAGCCCACTTGCCTTGTAATAGAAGTAAAAGCTGGCAAGCAACAAAAACAAGTTGCGCACGTGCTTACGCTTATAGATGAGCACAAACACCGCATATACTAAAGCAAAGAATATCCAAAAGTCTATCCGTACAAAAGTAAGTGGGTGAGCCGACTCAAAGGTAAAGAAGTTTTTAAAGAAATCTATCATAGCTATTATTGCACCGTGGCAAGGTCGTTAAGTAGGCATTGGTAAAACACTTCCGAAATTAGTTTAGTCCCTTGTGGCGTAAAGTGTACGTAATCCGAAACAGCCATTCCTTTTTTCACCCACGCTGTCATCGAGTTTTCTCCTCCCATTGCTTCAAAGATACTAAAATAAGCAATCCCATTTTTCAAGGCTTCTTCCTTCATCAGTTTGTTCATTTTCGGCACAAAAGGATAGGTGATGAGTTGTCCATTACTCGAAGTTGTCATATCTCCAGGACCTAAAAGCATAAACATTGCATTGGGATTGGCTCGCTTTACCCATTTGATATTAAATATCAACGCGTTTACATACTCCTGAAGCTGTTGGTCTGTTTTCATATAGGGGATTGTATTTCCTCCGTACTGAAAGATAAATATATCGGGTTTACGGTCAGCACTCATCTGTCTGAAATGCTCGTAATTCATACGTGTAAATATACGCCCTGCTTCCCCTCGCATCGCTACGTTATCCATTCGCACTCCTGAGGATGCATCAAGAGTAATCCCATAAAAATCCGGACTTATCTTGCCTTCCAATTCCACTTTTAGCTCCTTAGGAGTAGATGCGAAATTGAGCTTATAATTATGGTATTTACCATCTGAGATAAGAGTATCTATTCTTAGAATATTACCGTCCTGATACACACGTATCTTCACTTTTGCCATCGCATTGCCATAATGTAACCCAAAGCGCGTGTAGTTTCTTAAACGTGCATACGATTTGTCCGAAGGCTTAATCGTAAAGCTGGCTTTTGCTACGGGTAAGGCAGTCGTATCAGCAGTATTGCTCACATAATTAGTAAAACGTGAGAAGGTAGAGAACAAACCATACTTATCGTGCGCTACCGTTTTGCGCTGTTTGCGGTCGAAGAAAGCGTAGCGCGTCCAGTTAGGCGAAGCAATAATGTCCACACTGTTCTGGCTATACACTACTTTTATAGGGATAAAACCCGGTCCTCCGCCAGTATATGCCAATTGCAATCGGTTGCGCACATAGCCGGTGATGCGGTCTCCTTCTATTTGCGAATCACCATAATGCACTATTTGGCAGGTAGGCTGACACAGTTTCTCTTTAAGTCTTCTGATATAATCGGTATGATTCCCCGGGTAATATATTTTCCCTTCTATATTGGTTTCCGAAGTTTGTACCGTGTCCTTAACAATAGTATCCTTTTTTGCTAAATTTTCGGTTTTTTCGTCTACAATGGTCTTAGTATCTTTAATAAGTTCGTCTACTTTATTATTTTCCTCTTCCCCTTTAAAGAGCATTCCCAATATATCAGGGGTCGGATAGCGCAACATCGCGTCACCAAACACTATACCCTCCCGCACCATTCCTTTGGCGGTGGTGTGATAACTGCTGAAAAGGGTCATTGTAAAGAGGGCTACCAGCACCCCCACAATAAAGAGTAAGATTTTTTTAGGTTGCATAACTTAACTCATTAATAATTCCCACTCGGTCATTAAATCCTCCAACTGCTGTTTTTTCTGTTCGTATTCCTTGTAAAAAGCATCGTTCTGTACGCCTTGTCCCATCTGCTCATTCATCGCTTTAAGCGCTTCTTCAAGAGCGGTAATGTTCTTCTCTATCTTGTTGAGCTTATTCTGAATGGCTTTCTGCTGTTTCTGTTCCTCAAACGAGAGTTTTTCTTCTTTCTGCGGTTCTTTTTCTACCTGCACAGGAGTGCTTTTGCTCTGCTGTTCTATCTCTCTAAAATTAACGGCAGCACGTTGTTCGAGGAAGAAATCGATGTCCCCAAGATATTCTTTCAGATGTTTGTTCTTAAACTCGTATACCTTATCGGTAAGCCCTTGCAAGAAATCGCGGTCGTGCGACACAATAATGAGCGTCCCTTCAAATTGCTGTAAGGCTTGTTTGAGTACGTTCTTCGATTTGATATCCAAGTGGTTCGTAGGCTCGTCCATCACCATTACGTTAAAGTCCGAAAGGAGCATCTTTGCCAATGCTAAACGGTTGCGCTCCCCTCCCGAAAGCACTTTCACTTTTTTGTCTACCTCATCACCACGGAAGAGAAAAGCCCCAAGTATGTCGCGTATTTTAGTGCGATTGCTGTCGTTAGCTGCATTAAACATCGTATCAAGCACGGTGAGTTCTCCATCTAAGTAGTCGGCTTGGTTCTGAGCAAAGTAAGCCAACTGTACATTGTGCCCCAGCCTGATAGTTCCTTCATAGGGTATTTCGCCCACTATCATCTTAGCGAGGGTCGTTTTCCCCTGCCCATTTTGTCCTACAAAAGCTACTTTGCTGCCTCGTTCTATAAGCAAACTCACGTGGCTGAGCACCTCTTTTTCACCATAACTTTTCGATACATCGTCTATTTCCAGCACCACCTTCCCTGGTGTTACCGATACGGGGAAACGCACGTTCATCACTGCGTTGTCTTCCTCGTCTACCTCTATGCGCTCTATTTTGTCCAACTTCTTCATAAGCGACTGTGCCATTGAGGCTTTGGTAGCTTTAGCGCGGAATTTTTCGATGAGCTTTTCAGTGTGTTGTATCTTCTTTTCTTGGTTCTTTTGTGAGGCGAGTTGCAGTTCGCGCATCTCTTTTCTCAGTTCCAAAAACTGAGTGTAAGGCTTCGGATAATCGTATATTTTGCCTACCGAAATCTCAATCGTCCGATTGGTCACATTGTCTAAAAACATTCTGTCGTGCGACACAATTACCACCGCCCCGCTATAAGTAGAGAGAAACTGTTCTAGCCAAATAATCGACTCTATATCCAAGTGGTTCGTAGGCTCGTCCAATAGCAATATATCGTTGTTCTGCAACAGCAGTTTTGCCAATTCTATACGCATACGCCACCCGCCCGAAAAACTATCGGTGAGCTTGTCGAAATCACTCCGCTGAAAGCCCAACCCCAATAGCACTTTCTCGGTTTCACCTTGGTATTGGTATCCCCCTATAAGGTCGAAACGATGCGTATAGTCGCTGAGTTTATCAAGCAAATCGTGGTACGCCTCGCTCTCGTAATCAGTGCGGGTTTCTATTTGGTGATGAATATCGTCCAACTGACGTTCCAAAGCCTTAATCTCAGTAAATGCCTGATAGGCTTCTTCCAAAATGGTACGTCCTTTCACAAAATCAATATCCTGTTTCAGAAATCCGATGCGTACATCTTTATCGGTAGCAATGCCTCCGGTATCGGGTTTAAGTTCGCGTGAAAGCAATTTGAGCATCGTCGATTTCCCCGCTCCGTTCTTGCCAATAAGCCCCACACGGTCGCCCGCATTGAGCATAAAAGCAACGTCCTCAAAGAGGTACTCGCCCTGAAAAGAAACAGATAGGTTGTGAACGTTCAGCATATGATATTCGTTATTTCGGGCGCAAAAGTACAAAACTATAAGTAATTAGCAATAAATAATGCCTAATTATTAGGTAAAATCAGTACAACCGTTCGCAAAAAATCCCTAATCACTAAAATCAAATCTCAAAATTCACAGCATTTTTCACTACCTTACCTTCACCCACCGCTCATTATCTCTTCATTCATCAGCCTATTTTTCTCCACCTTTCCATCACCACATTCCCCCTTTAAAGGAGTATGTTTTCGTCCCTAATTCCCCTTTTCCGTCGCTACACTTCCCCTTTCCCTTCATACTCCCCCCTATTGCCTATGGCCTAAGGCCTATTGCCTTTTCTCTTTCTTTCGCCTCGAAACCCCGTTTTTAACATTTTTATTATTGTTGTATTATACTATGAATCAACTATTTATACACCCCTTTCTATACCAATCGTCCAAGATTCGTATAAGCTTCCTATAAGCTCTCTATAAGCTAACTACATTCATCCTCACACCCTTTTTTCACCAAAAACGCCCTTAACCTTCTTCTGAAAATCTCCGTTTCCTTCCGAATTCTCCAATGTGTCACTTTTTACGGCGCACACTTTGCCAAAGTTTCAAACTAAGGTTGTAAGGAACATTTTTAACTATC
>NZ_KB291518.1:0-32933 GCF_000318315.2 Capnocytophaga sp. oral taxon 324 str. F0483
TAAAAAGAAGGTTATTAGTGGATTTCAACTTTGCTAAAGGTGTGAGCCACACGGGCAGATGGTGCGAGCCGCACGGGCGGGTGGTGTGAGCCACACAGACGGGTGGAAAAATTAGCAAATTAGCGAATTTGGGAATTAGTAAATGAGAGTGCGAGTGGCACGGGCAAATCAAGAATGAACGAAGGTAAGAAAAAACTAAGGTAAAGGTAAGTGATTATAAAGATAATTATTAAAGATTTGAAAATGGGTATATTTTACTTTTTCGCTAATTTATCAGTTGATAATGTAGAGTTTTTTGGTTTTTCATTAGTTATTCTTTAGTTTTTTGTATCTTTGCCCTTTGACAACTAAAAGAATAAGACCCATAGAATGGAAATAACCAAAGAAAATAGACAGTGGCTTGATAACTTACACCTTAACCACCCCGTAGTAATTGCTGGACCTTGCAGTGCTGAGACTGAAGAACAAGTGCTGAAAATAGCACATAGCCTAAAAGATACTGATGTATCTTTCTTCCGTGCAGGTATTTGGAAACCTCGTACCCGCCCAGGTATGTTTGAAGGTGTAGGAGCGTTAGGGCTCAAATGGCTACAACGGGTAAAAGAAGAAACGGGACTCAAAACGGCTACCGAAGTAGCCAATAAAGACCACGTGAAGCTTGCCTTGGAGCACGATATTGATATGTTGTGGATAGGAGCGCGCTCTACTGTGAGTCCGTTTATTATTCAAGAAATAGCCGATGAGCTAGAAGGCACTGATAAGATTATCTTGGTAAAAAATCCTGTAAACCCCGATCTTCCGTTATGGATAGGAGCTTTGGAACGATTAGAACGCGCAGGCATCAGAAACTTGGGGGTGATACATCGCGGATTTTCTACTTACGAAAAGACCAAATACCGCAATATTCCTGAATGGCAATTGGTAATTGAACTGCAAAACAAGTTCCCTGACTTGCCACTTATTTGCGACCCTTCGCATATCACCGGCAAACGCGATATGATTTTTGATGTATCGCAAACGGCCCTCGACTTAAACTTCGACGGCTTGATGATTGAAACGCACTGTACGCCTGATGCTGCGTGGAGTGATGCAGCACAACAGATTACCCCTGAACGCCTCATACAAATAATGAGAGATTTGCGCATTCGCGAGGCTTCGGTATCTGAGGAAGACTATGTGAGTCAGTTAAGTAATTTACGTTCGCGCATTGATATACTGGACAATAAATTATTGGATTTACTCAAAAGACGTATGGAGGTAGCCGATGAGATAGGAATGCTGAAAAAAGCGAATAATGTAGCGATTTTGCAAAACCAACGTTGGCACGAAATTCTTGGCAAAATGATATCAGAAGGCGAACAACGCAACCTAAGTGAGGATTTAGTGATTCAGGTATTTAAGGCAATTCACCAAGAATCTATCAACCGCCAGGAGAGAGTGGTAAAGAGTGAAAAGTGAAGATGATTCCAAAAAGTAAATTATCTATCTTTTTTATTTGGTTTGTTTATAAATAATATGTACCTTTGCACCGATTTTTTGATACCTTATGAAAAAAATAAGTATTTTTATACTTTTGCTCTTATTCTTTACCTCCTTTGCTGTAGCACAACAAGGAACCCAAGAAAAAGATTCTGTACACTACTTAGAAGAGGTTACCGTATCGGCGCAGCAAATATTAGGTAGCAAGTTTCAGGCGCGTAACCGTACGGGCTCAGCATATTACATCTCTCCTCAAGAAATCCAAAAAATGGGCTATACTGATATCAACCGTATGCTCAAAGCTGTCCCTGGGGTGAATGTATACGAAGAAGATGGTTATGGCTTGCGACCTAATATCAGTTTGCGAGGCACTAAAGCAGAACGAAGTGAGAAAATTACCCTAATGGAGGATGGTATTTTGGCTGCCCCTGCTCCCTATGCTGCCCCTGCGGCTTACTATTTTCCTAATGCCGCGCGTATGCAAGCAGTAGAGGTGGTGAAAGGCAGTAGCCAAGTGCAATACGGTCCGTTTACTACCGGTGGGGCTATCAATATGGTGTCTACGGCTATCCCAACTAAATTTTCTGCAAAACTAAACGCTACTTGCGGCACGAATAATACCCTTAAAACGCATATCAACGCTGGTGACAGCAAAAAACACTTCGGCTATATGGTGGAATACCTCCGCTACCAGTCCGATGGTTTTAAACATTTTGAAAACAAACAAAATGCAGGCTTCAAACGCAACGATTGGGTCGCTAAATTCAAAGTGAATACGGCTAAAACCGAAGGGGCTAACCACTCTTTTGAGCTGAAAGCGGGCTATGCCGATGAGGATTCTAATGAAACTTATGTAGGTCTTACGCAATCCGATTTTGCCCGAACGCCTTTCCTGCGCTATGTAGGTTCTCAAAAAGACCACCTCACAACTCGCCACACTCAGTGGGTGGGCACTTACTTACTTCAGTTTTCTAACCGACTAAAATTTACTACTCACTTCTATTACAATACCTTCTTCCGCAATTGGTACAAACTTGAATCGGTGAAATACGGCACTTCAGCCAACGAAAAACGCACCATTGGGCAAATTCTCTCCGACCCCGAAACTAATGCTCCTTATTTTGATATACTTTCAGGTAAAACCGATAGCCGCGTGTTCTACAACGACTACGAGCGCCTTAAAAACAACCCTGGACTCTTTGTGCGCGCCAACTACCGTAACTATTTCTCTCGTGGTGTGCAAACCAAAGCGGAATACAAAGCGATATGGGGCAATTGTTATTTAGACAACGAGTGGGGGCTGCGTTACCACACCGATGAGGAAGACCGCAACCAGTGGGACGATATCTATGCAATGAAAAACCAGCAAATGCAATTGCTCTGGAAAGGGGTGCAGGGTAGTCAGGCGAATAAAATTACTCGTGCCAATGCCTTAGCGGCTTATTGGCTTTCTAAACTGACTTACAAACAGCTTACCGTAACTGTGGGCTTGCGTTTTGAGCATATAGAATTGTTAGAAAAAGATTACACTACTGCTGATACCCGCCGCACAGGGCAAAAACGCATAGAAACCACCAATGTAGCCAATGCCGTGATACCCAGTTTGGGGTTGCACTACAATCTTTCCGATGGGTTGTCTGCTTTTGCTGGTGTACACAAGGGCTTTTCACCCCCAGGGGTGAGTAAAGAAAAGCGTGTGATGGACAGAAATGGCAATATTACCCTACTCACCGAAAACCAAAAACCTGAAAGCAGTATCAACTTTGAAGCGGGCTTACGTGTGAATTACAAACAACTAAAAACTGAATTGATAGGTTTTTACAATAACTACAGCAATATGTTGGGCAGTGACCTTGCGGCTATGGGCGGTACAGGTACCCTCGAACAGTTCAACGTGGGGGAAGCTGTCGTGAAAGGAGCTGAGTTTATCGCACAATATCAGCCATTTCCTGAGGAGTCTCCTATAAAAACCCCCTTACAACTCTCCTACACCTTCACCGATACCGAGATGAAAAACTCTTTCGAGAGCAACTCTTGGGGGCGAGTGATTGCTGGTGACGAAATTCCTTATATCAACCGCCATAGCCTCAACTTGAGTATAGGAGCCGAGTACAAAAAATACGAACTGAATATAGGTATTCGCTATAATGGCGCTGTGCGCACTGAACCAGGGCAAGGACTTATCGCCGAACGCCATAAAATTCCTGCCTATACCATTATCGATGTTGCTGCTAAAGCGCATTTTGCACGCCGTTTTACCCTCACCCTAAATGCTATCAACCTTACCAATCGCACTTATTTGGTATCCCGTCACCCCTCAGGATTGCGCCCAGGACATCCTTTAGGTATTTTTGGCGGTATCATTTACAAAGTAAATTAACGATGAACAAACTGTCATACATATTCCTTTTTCTCCTCGTAAGCCTCTCGGTGAGCGCTCAAACCTTTACCCTCAAAGGAACGGTAAAAGAAACCAATGGCACTCCGCTGTTGGGCGCGACGATAGTGGTGAAAGAATCACATATAGGCACCAGTACCGATATGGAGGGGCATTTTAACATCAAAGCGCAAGTAGGGCAAACTCTTGAAGTGAGTTATGTGGGAATGAAAACCCAACGCTTCAAAATCAAAGGGGAGAGCCTGCAAATCGTACTCCAAGAAGAAGCCCAAGCCTTAGAGGGGGTAGTACTCACGGGCTACCAAAAAATACAAAACCGCGTATTTACAGGGGCAGCTGCTTCGGTGAAGATGGACAATATCAAAATGGAAGGCGTTGCCGATATATCGCGTATGCTCGAAGGGCGTGTAGCAGGGCTTTCTATCCAAAATGTAACGGGGTCTTTTGGTTCAGCACCGCGCATCAATATTCGCGGGGGGGCTTCTATCATAGGCAATGTACAGCCGCTTTGGGTAATCGATGGGGCGATTTATGAAGATTTGGTGTCCCTCAGTCTTGACCAGTTGGTTTCTGGTGATGCGGTTACCTTAGTGAGCTCGGCTATTGCTGGACTCAACGCTACTGATATAGAGGATATACAAGTGCTGAAAGATGCATCGGCTACTTCTATGTATGGAGCGCGCGCCCTCAATGGGGTGATTGTTATTACAACCAAATCAGGCAAACGCGATACGCCTAACCGCATTACTTATAGCTACGAACAGAGCTTCCGCACTATTCCTTCATATAAAGATTTTGACCTGCTGAACTCGCAAGAAACAATGTCACTCTTGCAAGAGATGAACAGCAAAGGCTATTTCAATTTGCAAAACACCCTCTACGGCAGGCGCAGTGGTATTTACTACCAGTGGTATAAGGGCGTGAGTACCATCAACCCTAATACCGGCAATTACTACTACCCTAATACACCAGCAGCTCAGGCTGCCTTTATGAAAGAACGCGAATACGCCAATACTGATTGGTTCAAACATCTTTTTTCTATCAACCCCATACGCAGCCACACTATTACATTTAGCGGTGGGGGTAAAAACAGTACGAGTTATGCTTCGTTAGGTTATTATCACGATAGCGGCTGGACGATTACCGATAATGTGAAGCGTATCACTGCCAACCTCAAAAATACTTTTTATATCAACGACCAACTAAAAGCTACCTTTACTGCCGTAGGGAATTTACGCAGTCAGAAAGCCCCTGGCACTTTTGCACAGCGTAAAAACACAGCTGTAGGTGCTTTCGAGCGTGATTTTGATATCAACCCTTTTTCGTATGCTTTAGGCACGTCGCGCACTTTGCGACCTAAAGATGCGCAGGGTAATTTAGAGTACTACCGCAACAACTGGGCGCCTTTCAATATTTTGGAGGAATATCGCAACAACTATATGAAAATTGATGTACTTGATTTCAAAATACAAGCCGAAGCCTCTTACAAGGTCAATCCGCATTTAGAGGTTACTGCTTTAGTATCCGCGCGCCAAGCGCAAACACAATCTTCACACTACATCACCGAAAATTCTAATGTTATCAAGGCGTTTCGCGCCAATGAAACACCTCAAGTAGCCAAAGATAATATCTATTTGCTCAAAAATAAGGACAATCCTTTAGCGCCTCCGCAAATAGCGCTCACCAATGGGGGTATTTTCAACAAAACTGAAACTTCTCTCAAAAGCTATATGGGGCGCTTGGCAGTTGATTACCACCGCACCTTGCACGAGCACCACGACCTCAAAGCCTTTGGTTTTGCCGAAATCCGCTATGCCGACCGCACTGTTACGCCTTTCCAAGGCTATGGCATTCAGTATGATCGCGGCAATCAGGTATTTACCAATCCGCTTATCTTCCAAAAGCTTCTCAACGAAGGCAACAACTATTTTGCCCTTACCGAAAAGTATGACCGCGGTATTACCTTTTCGGGTAGTGCCACCTATGGGTATAAGGGTAGATATATCGTTAATGCTGTGCTGAACTACGAAGGTTCTAACACTGCCGGTCGCGGTACGCGCTCTCGCTGGTTGCCTACGTGGAATGTGGGTGCGAAGTGGAATATAGACCGTGAACCTTTTTTCAACAGCAAAAACATCAGTACCCTTGCCCTGAGAGCCAGTTATGGGCTTACTGCTAAAATGAACGAGCAAGCAATAAATTCTTATAGTGTATTCCAAAACTATGTGCAAAACCGCTACCGCTTTAGCGATAGAGAGAACGCTTTGCGCTTGCAGCACTTAGAAAACCGCGACCTCACTTGGGAGAAGATGTACGAGCTGAATCTCGGTGTCGATGCGGGCTTTTTTGATAATCGCATCAGTATGTCGGTAGATGTTTATCAGCGTAATTCATTCGACCTTATTGACCTGATTCGCACCTCGGGTATAGGCGGTGAATACTATAAGTACGCCAATTTTGGCGATATGCGCACCCGCGGCATAGAGTTATCTCTGAATACCAAAAACATACAACAGAAAGATTTCCAATGGGCAACTACTATCTCGTTCAGCTATATGAACCAAAAGATTACCCGTTTGCTCAACACCCCTAACACTTTTGATATGGTATCGGGTACAGGGCGTGGCAATATCGTGGGCTACCCTAAAGGCTCATTGTTTTCGTTCAACTATCAAGGAGTGAACCACCAAGGCTTACCTACTTTTGATTTTGGACTTTATCCGCTCAACAACCGCCCGAATGCCAATGTAGTAGGCGCTGATTTTCTTGACACAAAGTACTCAAAATCCTACCTTATCTATCACGGATCGGTAGAACCCAATGTGATTGCAGGACTCTCTAATACTTTTACCTACAAAAATTGGGAAGCCTCTTTCTTTATCTCGGCTCAAGCGGGGAATAAAATTCGTTTGAACCCTACTTTCGATCCCGCTTTCGGCGATTTAAATGTCTTTTCTAAGGAATATTACAACCGCTGGTTGCATCCTTACGACGAGCTCCGTACCAAGGTGCCCTCATTGCCTTCACAGAGTCTTATTGATCTCATTGGCAAGGAGAATATAGAGCGCGCTTATAATACATACAACTATTCTCAAAACCGTGTTGCCGATGGTAGCTTTGTGCGTATGAAAAGTATATCATTGGGCTACCGCGTACCTAAAAAAGCTTTGGAACGCTATGGTATGAGCAGCCTCATCGTGCGAGCGCAAGCCACTAATCCATTCCTTATCTATTCCGATAGCAAACTCAACGGTCAAGACCCTGAGTATTACAAGTCTGGTGGTGTGTCATTGCCTACCCCAAAACAATATACCTTGTCATTCCAAATAGGATTTTAATGAATTAACAATTAACAATTGAAAATTAATAGTTTAAAACTGAATGAAACATTTAATTTACATATTTTCTTTGTTATTGCTAAGTTGCAACTATTTAGACAAAGACCCCGATGCCTCTCTAAATGTTCCCCTCGATTCGGAAGAGAAAATAGCCGAGCTCCTTACTGGAGCTTACCCCGATGCGAGCTATTTCCCTTTCCTCGAAACGCGTACCGACAATGTAGCCGAACGCGAAAATGGTGTCCATACCCGTTTGAACGAAGCGATGTACCGCTGGGAAGATGAAGACCAAGAAGACCTCGATGCGCCTTTGTTCTATTGGAATAGTTGCTACCGAGGCATCGCACAAGCTAATAAAGCCTTAGAACTTTTAGTTCGCTACCCCAAAACCGAACGTGTAAAAGCGCTTTATGGCGAGGCTTTCTTGCTCAGGGCTTACCTGCACTTTATGCTCGTGAATATTTGGGCAGAGCCTTACAAAGGCGAAGCCTCTAAAAACGATATGGGGATTCCTTACCTCACTACGCCCGAGAAAAACGCTTTGGTAGAGTATAATAGAGGTACTGTGTATGAGGTCTATCAGAAGATAGAAACAGATCTCAAGTTGGGTATTTCTTTAGTGAGCGATGCCTATTACACTAAACCTAAGTTTCATTTCAACAAGCGTGCTGCTTATGCTTTTGCCTCGCGTTTCTATCTGTTTAAAGGCGAATGGCAAACCGTGATAGACTATGCTAACTATGTACTCACGCAACCTAAAACACAGTTGCGCCACTGGAAAAAAGACTATTACGATGTGTATGGTTTTAACAACCGTCCGTATCTCTACCAGCGTTATACACAGCCTGAAGAAGAAGCAAATCTGCTCATCACCACCGTGCAATCGCGTTGGGCAAGAGAGCTCCCTACGGCTAAGTACGGCTTTACTACCCAACTGATGAACAATAACGCTGCCTATTACACCCCAGCAACCTCACCCACTCCTGTGTATAATGGGATGTATATTGCCAAGTTTGATGAGTTGTCGCTCTTTGGCAGTACTGGTAGCAAACCTACTGATTTGTACGTGTCGAATGTACTGCTTACTACCGATGAGGTGATGCTCAACCGTATGGAAGCATACGCAATGCTCAAAAACTACAACCAACTGCTCTTAGAATATCGCGAATTTCAGAAAATAAAGTTCGATAATCCTCGCAATATCACCGTGGAAGACCTCATCGCCTCTACCGATGACGATTATCGCAACTATTCGCCTTTCTATGGGCTTAGCATTCGTCAGTTAGGGGCTATCAAAAATATTGCCTTTTTGCGCCAATGGGAATTTATGCACGAGGGAATGCGTTGGTTAGACATCAGGCGTTTTTACACCCCTGTAAATCGCACCAGTGAACCCCTCCAAAAAGAGGATTTGCGCAAAGTGATACAACTCCCCATAGAAGCCATCAACCGCGGTTTGCCTGCAAACCCGAGGTAAGTGAAAAGTGAATAGTGAAAAGTGAATAGTAAAAAGTGTTACAATAAATAAAACATCTTTTTTGCGGATTGTCCCCCTTCGGGGGAACGGGGGCTATTCATCCACGACAAGCAATAAATAAAACTTATATGAAAAACCTTTTAAAAATAACCTTTATATCCCTCTTGTTCCTCGCGACAGCCTGCAAGAAGGAAAAACTCGCTACCCAAAGCGTTGTAGAAGCTGAAACCGCTCAGCGAGCCTATACCGATTTAGACAAGTGGATAGAAACTAATATCACCTTGCCTTATGGCATTGCTGTGGAATACCGTTGGGACAAAAACACTGCCCCTAAAGGTACCTATACCTATCCACCTGAAGTGAGCAAAGTAAAACCGGTACTCGAGACTATTAAATACCTATGGCTCGAACTCTATAGTGAGCCCTCTTTAGGAGGGACTAATTTTTGGAAAGGGAAAGCTCCTTTAAAAATATACCTCTACGGCGGTAAAAACATTGATGGCAACGGACAAGAGCTCATCAATAGCAGTGCGGTAGGGCGTGAATTTCATTTGTATAACATCAATAATTTCGACCCACGCGACAAGAATAAAGTATATGTACTGATGCGCATTGTACATCACCAATTCGCTCGCTTATTAGGCGATGAGATATACCCTTACGACCGTCAGGCGTTTTTGAATATCAGTCAGAAGGATTATCGTGCGAGCTCTAACAAACAGCTATACGGCTTTCCTAATGATGATACTGCCCTTTATGCTTTGCAGTATTACCCCAAAAAGCGCGATAAGAATATCTGTACCAGTGCCTTGCCTTTTCAGTATTTTGCATCGCTTATCCAATGCCAAAATGCACACAGCCAAGCAGGTATAGATGAGGAATGCTACTATTGTAATTTTACCCAAAGCACGCCCAATCACTACGGATTTATCACCTTTCAAGCAATGCTTTCAGCCGAAAACGACTTTGCCGAGATGATAAGCGTTCCCCTCACCAATCTCAACACCCAGATAGAGATAGCCAAAAATATTGCTAAGACCCCTATAGACAGCAGTGATGAAGAAGCACAACGCGCAGTACTATCGTATAACAACCTACTAAAAAAAGAAGCCTTCATAGCCGATTATTTCAACAAAAAAGTAGGGTTCAGCTTGAAGCATTTACAGCTCTTAAGCCTCCAACGCCTCAATCGTTTTAATAATAGGTAAAAGTGAAGAGTGAAGAGTCACTACACTTTGCCAAAGGTGCGAGCCGCACAGGCAAGAAACTTTGGCAAAGTGTATAAAATAAATATATAAAATCCAAGAAATCCGTGGAATCCACGGGAGATTTAATGTAAGAAATTTATATGAAATATCTTTTAACAACAGCACTCATTGCGCTTCTTTTGGCATCTTGTCAAAAAGACCACAATGTTTTTGAGCAATCGCCCTCTGAGCGTATGCTTCAGCAGCGCATTGCCTTGCAAAAAGAACTTACCGAAGCGCCCTACGGTTGGAAAGTGCTCTACTTCCCCCGCACCGATTCATTGCTGTTTGCTACCCCCACCAAAGCTGAAAAACGAAGTGATTCACGTTATGTAGAAAAACTCTTAAACCAAGGTTTTGGTGGCTTCTATTTCCTGATGACTTTTCACAAAGACAATACAGTAGCCATACAAGCCGATACCCATAGCGAAACGCTGCAAACCGTCAAAACAAGTGAATACACCCTCAGCCAAGAGGCGCAGTTACAGCTGTCGTTCACTACCTATAACTACGTTCACCAATTGGTAAACAACCGTTTTCGCGCGGCTGCCGATTGGCTGTATGTAGGCAAAGACACCTTGCAGAATATGGTCTTCAAAACAGCCTCGTATGCCGACCCTGCCCGCGAGTACATTGTGTTTGAAAAACTCAAAACTGCCGACGATAAACAACGGTTCTTACAAAAAGCCTATAACAACCGACTCTTTTTCGAGCAGATGCAAAACCCTCAAATAGTGATTAAGCGGGGTAGCAAAATCTACTACCAAAGTGATGTATACCTAAAAGGCAATAGCTTTGGACTCAACACACCTTTCTTAGAAGGCTTTGTTGCCAATAGGTATTACGTATTTGAGTACCGCACCAATCCGCAGGAAGACCCCTCAACAGGCAGGTATAAAAGTCAGTTTATAGGCTCAGGCTATGTAGGCACTGAAAGTGGACTCACCTTTAGAGCAGGCTTGCGCTACAACAAGTCGATTATATTCTACGACTTTGTAAGAGAAGGCAACCGCTTTGTAGCCCATCATCGTGATAGCAAAGGAATTGCCACTGGCTACATTGCCGAAATATTTGAGAATTAATTAGAAAATTTGAGAATTAGCAAATTGGCAAATTAATAAAATGAAATATCTAAACACTATCATTGCAGTCTTGTTACTCATAGCCTGCAATAGCAAAGAAGAAGATCCTACTCCAGAGGATTACCAAAAGCTATTCCCTTTCAAAGGAATTGAAAAACCTACCATCAACTACGAAGACCTTGTGCATAAACAGTGTGATATCGAACACTTTGTATACTCAGGAGCTGATGCCCCCCAAGAAGCACGTGAGTATACTGTAACCCTCACTTATCAATGTCAGCGAGGAGAAGGCAATGTTCGTGACCCACGTTATTATGTGTGTTATGTAAATGCCAATAAAGAGCGCGTGGTACTCAGTGCCACCACTACGGCACAAACGCTTACCTTTACCCTCCCTTCAGGTTATCCGCTGTATCTCGGCGTGTATGGAGGGGGAGAAAGAGAATCGCGCGTGAGTGCCCAGCTCACTGCGGTAGATACCCAAGGAGTGGTGAATGTACCTACCTTACAGTACATCGCAGCCCAAAACACCGATGGTACCGATAATATAACCCCTTATTGCGAATATATAGTATTGCCTTAAAGTGTGATAAAGAAATATTAAATTACTTATTATAATGACTTTTGTATCATAAAAAGTTGCTTTTTGCGGATTGTCCCCCTTCGGGGGAACGGGGGCTATCTTACAATTGCCTAATTAATCTATTAAAATGAAACATATACTATCATATCTTTCCTTGTTGTTAGTAGTCATAGCTTGCCAAAAAGGCGAAGGTGAGACTGTGGAGACTGCCAATATCTTGCGTCCGCAAGCTGATATCCCCTACACTTTCAGCCGCAATGGGCAGTCGAGTTTTGATGAACACAGCGTGAGCTTGTTGCGCGAACCATTGGATATCATCGAAAGGCGTTTGCTCAACGGTGCTATTTCTAATTTTACTTACGACGAAATTTTGCGTTATTACAACGAGGGAACTTCATACGTAAAACCCGCTGACGAAGTAGCCTCCTCACCTTTGGCTGCTACTGCCCAAGTGAGAGAAGATGTAAAAAATCTCTTTCTCGTAGCCAAAAGCATTCCGCTACGCGAAGCCCAACAAGGCGTTTCGGGTGATGCAGGTCGTAGGGTAGGCGATGCCGATCGTGTGTATGTTGACGAAAAAGGCATTGCGCCTGCACAAGTGTTTATATACACTATAAACGGAGCACTCTATTTAGATAAAATTCTCTTGTACCACTTAGACGAGCGTTTTTTCTCCGATGCTACCCTGCGCCGCGAACACCAAAACGTAGTCTTGCCCGCTGGTGAGAACTACACTCAACTCGAACATCATTGGGATTTGGCTTATGGCTATTTCCTGCATCTGCAATCACTCACCCAATCCGATGGAGTAGCTGCTTTGGCAGGCGCCGAACGCAAAATTCGCAATGCTTTTGTACAAGGACGCATAGAGTTAGGGCGCTATCGCTATGAAGCCTTATATGAACAAATGTATATCATTCGCAAAGAACTTTCCAAAGTGATGGCTATTCGCACCATTCACACCCTTACGGGGGTAAATACCCTTGCCAATTACACCGAATCGCCTAAGCAGGCTTTCAAGTACTTGTCGCAAGGTTATGGCTTTCTATACGCATTGCAATTCACTCGCAAACCCGATGGCAGTCTTTATTTCACTTACGACGAAGTAAAAGCCCTCCAAAACCAACTCGTAGCAGGTACCGGACTTTGGAATAAATCCCGATTGTTAGCGCCTGCCGAAATTGTAGGTTCACTTAAAAACATCACACAACAAATCGCTGAACGTTACCAATTATGACAAAAAATATACTTTTATGTCTCTTTGCCATAGTGCTATGCGCCTGCGAAGACAAAACAGATACCTCCGAGCCTATCAAAATAGGCACCGAGAGCAGCTCGCTCACTCAGCTCACACTCTACCCCCAAAGTCAGCACGATATATTGCTCTCAGGGGGCAACCACAAGTACACAGTGAATGTTGCTAACAGTCGTTTGGCAAGTGCTTCTATCAGTCAGGATACCCTGAAGATAAAGAGTTTTCAAGAACAAGGAACTACTTATGCAATCATTCATTCACACGACCAAACCGCGCGCTTGGAGATTAACGTCCGCCCTAATGAACTCAGTTTTTCAGCAGATGAAGTAACCCTTGCCCCTACCGATATCAATAAAACCATACGCTTAGGAGGTGGTGATATTGTGAGCCTCACCACTACCGACCCCGATGAGGTGATAAAAGTTACTTGGAACGGCAGTAGTGGGATTGTAGAGATAAGAGGCAAAGCTGAAGGGGTAGCCACACTCACCGCTACCTCGGCAGGACTCGCCCCAAAAGAGCTGAAAGTGAAAGTACGTTGTATAGATGAAAAAGGCTTTCTCAATCAGTTAGGCGTATACCAGAACACCAGCCGCTCACTTAGCCAAGCCATTAACCCTGCGCGTATTGTAAGCGAGCGCACTACAGGCACTTTCTTTTCGGGGCGTGCTAATATCAATGCGCTTAACAATTGGTATTATAAAATTCCGCCTATTGAGAATCCGGTAGCAGACACCCATATCAATTTGCTTGTTGAGTATAAGAAGTTAGGAGGAGTAGCTACTCGCGAAAACCTTAAATTTTACGTAGAAGAAGTGCGTACCGCTACCCAAGAAGTAGTTTTGCGCGGTAAAACCCTAAAAATAGTAGTGCCCTATTACAATTGATAATTGACAAAAAAACTAACCCATAGAGTCTAATTTTAATTTTATATATATTTTTTTATGAAAAACCTCAGATTTTTAACCTTAGGGCTTGCCTTGATAGCCCTTCTTTTTACAGCTTGTAAAAAAGATGACAACAACGGTGGCGAACAAGCCCCTCAGCGACTTACTTTAGAGAAATCGGCAGTAACCGTAAAGCAAACTGAAAGCGCTATCGTGCGCATCACAGCGGGCAATGGCGGTTATAAGGTAGAGAGCGCCGATAAAAACATTGCTACAGCAGCAATCGAGCAAAACAACGTGAAAATCTCAGCAATAGCCGAAGGAAAAACCACCCTAACAGTATCCGATGCTAAAGGACAAAAAGCTGCTATAGCCGTAATTGTTGAAAGTAATATTGCTCCTGGTGAAAGACTTTCGGTAGAAAAACAATCGCTCACCCTTGTAAACGGAGAAGAAGAAGTGAACAGAATCCTCAATGCTGAACACAATGGAGCATACAATCTTTCTTTCACAATCAGTCCTGCAGGAAGCGTGAGTATCACGGTAGAAGACCGCATTGTAAATGGTAACCCCGACGGTAAAAACCTACGTGTAAAAGCCCTCAATGTAGGAACTGCTCAAGTAGTGGTAAAAGATAATACTAACAATCAAACCACCTCTTTTAAAGTAACTGTTACCGCGGCTGAGCTTACCATTGCTAAAACTGATATCGAAGTAGATACTGAAGCTACTACCGAAGTCCGTATCAATACTGGTAACCCTGATTATACAGTAACATCATCAGCTTCTAATATTGCAACTGCTGAAGTAAAAGAGAAAACAGAAAAGGTAGCTGGTAAAAAGGATACTCACCACTATGTAATTATCAAAGGAGTAGCTGCAGGTACTGCTATTATCACCCTTAAAGACAGCCAAAACAAAACAGTAGCAATTACCGTAACTGTAAAATCTAAAGAAGATATTTTTGAAGTAGATAGCAATGGCGTAGTAACCCTCAAAGCAGGAGCTAAAGCCGAAGGTAATGTGAAAATCCCTAATAATGGAACTACTATTGGTGCAAGAGCTTTTGCTAGAGCTGAATTTACTTCTGTTGATTTTAACAATGTAACTAAAATAGAAGGTAGTGCTTTTATGGGGGCTTCCAAATTAGCTGCTGTTACAATGCATAAAGTTACTAATATTGGAAATATAGCCTTTGCTAACTGCAAGTCCCTGAAAACTGTCATAGTAAAGACAAGTACACCGCCTACTATTCAGCGTTTAACTTTTAATACAACAGGGATTACTGTGTATGTTCCTAAAGGAGCTAAAGCTGCTTATGAAGCTAATGCGAATTGGAAGAAATTAGGAACAATCAAAGAACTTAATTAATTTTAAATCAGTAAATTATTATTGTTTTTGAATCCCCTTTTGAAGATTTAAAGAGGCTGTTAGGAAAGATCCTAACAGCCTCTTTTGTACTTTTAAATACCTTACTTATTTGATAAAGCTAATATTTTCAAAAGATTTACCAATAAGAGGAAGTGGCTTTTGCTCTTCTTTTACAGCATTGATTACCCCAATGATAAACAATACGAAAAGAACAATACCAAGAAGAGAAAAAATTCCAGCAATAGTAGGCGAAACACTAAATAAAATTTGGAGTACAATACCGAAGAGGAATCCTACAACGAATAACCCAAATCCTTGTTTTAAATGATAGATAGATTTCTCATCTTTCTTACCGAAAAAAAAGGCAATAAGCCAAAGTAAGCCAAAATAGCTCAAAACTGATGTAACTTTACTGTCCATACGTCTTTTGTTTAATTAAAATTTGGCGCAAAGATATGCAATATTTTAATATTTAAAAAGAAAAAACAGAAAAATATAAAATGACATTTGTTTTTTAATAGAAAAGTCGTACATTTGTTGCGAAAAACTAATTGTATAAAATGATTATGGAAAAAACTGTCAAACGTTTTTTAGACGTAATACTTGAACAAGCAACTCCTCTTATTGCAAGTCTCAACAAAGGTGTTTCGGATACCCAAATAGCAGTGTTTGAGGGGGAAATGGGTATTACTTTGCCTTCTGAGGTGAGAAAGCTATACCAGACTTTCAACGGACAAAAAGAAGGCGAAAACGATGTATTCTTCCTTAACGGTTTGCGCTTTATCCCTTTAGAAGAAATCAAACGCACCCAAGAACACTGGCTTGAGCAATTGGAGAGTGTGCCTAATTGGCAGTCACTCCGCTTTGATGAAGAAGAAGCGATTGATATGTGCTGGGATAAGGTAATAAAAAACCAATTTTATAATCCTAAATGGATCCCATTCCTCTCCAATGGGGCGCGCTTTATGTTCATAGACCTCGACCCCGATGAAGAAGGTGTAATAGGTCAGATAGGAGAAATAGATTTGGTGTTGGATTCTATAGAAGACTCTTTTATGGATTTGCACCACGACTCTATGGAAGATTGGCTCGAATTCCTTACTGATGATATTGAAAAGGGAATCGTGTACTACGACAACGAGATGCACTCGCTCATTGAAGCCGTTTCTTATGACGAAGAAAACGATTTGCCTAATATCTTCGCTCCTACCCCCGATTATGTATCGGAAGGAGGCTCGAACGTTTATAACTATTCAGAAAAAGACAGAAGCGATTTTGTATTGCCTGACCGCACTTGTGTGTATATGGACGAAATTTGCGACCATTTTGAAAAATATATCGGCAAAATAGACAGCGTATTCCACGAAATCGTCTCAGAATATGTGCATATAGATGTACATTGGATTAAACCTACCCCCGAAACGCCTTACAACGTACTCTTTACTACTGGTATGAGCGATTACCCTATGTACTTGCCCGAAGGCTTAGATGACCCGAACGACTACAGCCACGCTGAGCTAATGGTCTACCTCCCCGCCGATTGGCCTATCAGCGATGAAGCTTTTAAAGACGACGATAACTATTGGCCTGTGTACTTCCTGAAGATGATAGCGCGTTTCCCACATCAGTACAAAACGTGGATGGCTGAAGGGCATACTATTCCCAACGGTCCTGATGCTGAACCTATTGCCAATACCGATTTCGGTTGTATCCTGCTGATGCCCCCTTACTTATCGGCACCACAGGAGTTCTTAAAGTTACATACCAAAGACGGTACGATTATCAATTTCTATTGTATTTTGCCTATTTATCCAGAAGAAATGGATTTAAAATTAGAAGAAGGTGTAGATGAGCTTCTCAGTCTTTTTGATGAATACCAAATCTCCGAAGTCATAGATATCCACCGCAAGAACGTAGCTTTATAAAACAAGTATAAAAAAACAGATGAAACATAAAAGTCTCATCTGTTTTTCTTTAATATCTCTGCCAGCATTTTCTTAGCTCTTAGCAGGGTAATCTTCACACTGCTCATCGGTGATTGCATCTCTTCGGCAATCTCTTTATAGCTTTTTTCGTGCAAATAGCGCAGTTGTATTGCCGTTCGGTAAGGCTCTTTTAGTTGTTTTATACTCTTTAACAAGTAGTCGAACTGCTGTTCCATAATGAGGCTATCCTCTATGATGGGGGTCTCATCTATCAGTGTTTTAGATTGCTTTTCCTCTCGATCTAAGTGCAATAGCGACTCATTTTGCTTTCTCAGGTTATCTATGTGAATATTTTTAGAAATAGCAATTAACCAAGTGCGGAAAGAGTATCGCTCGTCGTAAGTATGGAGCTTATCGAATGCTTTAGCAAATGTTTGTATGCTAATATCCTCTGCTTCAACCTCATCATTCACACGCTTGAGTTGAAAGTTGTACACATCAGTCCAAAACTCGTCCAACAACCAACTAAAAGCCCGTTGTTTACCTGCTTTTGCAGCGACTATATTTTCAGCAAGTGCCTCAGCCATTATTTATTTCTGCACTCTTGTTCGTCGGGTAAGCGACCGCAGAAACTGCAAGGTTCCCCTTCAGGATTTAAATGTGGATTTTGGCTCGCACAAGTACCAGCAAATTTACCGCCTTTTTTACCCCAAATCTTAATTGCCATACCTGCTACACATAGCAGTAATATACCAATAGTTAATAATATTAATTTCATTTTTCAGTTATTTAAGATTAAAAAGAGATTCCACGGCGGGAACTCTCTCACACGTAAAACCTTCCGCAAAATCTGTACCAATTAGCCTACCCAAATCACGTGCTCTGTAAGTAACGCTCTCTAAAAAGTTCTTGTCAGAAATTGGAGTAGTGGGCTCATTACTATTACTGTCGTAAAACTGAGAGCTGTACGCCAACACAGCATTCACTTTGGCTTCCATAAAACCTGTGATATCTACCACAAAATCAGGGGCTATATTCTTCCACTGAATGTAGTGATACACTACTTTAGGACGCCAAGCCGCTTGTTCTACACCGTCGAGAGTAGTTTCGATGCGTCGCAAACCGCTGAGAAAACAAGCATCGCTCACGAGTTTGCTACCTTTACCGTGGTCGATATGGCGGTCGTCTACAGCATTGCAAAGCACTATCTCGGGCTGATATTGACGTATTTTTTTAATAATCTCCATTTGGTGAGCTTCGTTATTTATGAAAAAACCATCACGGAACTTCAAATTCTCGCGTATGGTTACCCCTAATAGCTCTTTGGCTTTGGTTGCCTCTTGGTGGCGTATTTCAGCACTGCCACGTGTGCCCAATTCGCCTTGTGTTAGGTCGATAATGCCTACACTTCTGCCTAAGCTAATCTCTTTGGCAATGGTGCCTGCAGCCCCTAATTCTACATCATCGGGGTGTGCCCCAAAAGCTAATATATCTAATTTCATCTTGTTATTTGTTAATTGTCTCTTGTATTTCTGCTGCAATTTTGTCTAACATCTCATACCTATAGCGGTAGAGCGACCTCTTGCTCGATTTGATTTCTTCCATTGGTTTGCGGTGCATTTCAATAGGAAGCTTGAACCACCCATCTTTATCGGGAGTACCATCGGCTTCTTTCCACAATGTGTCATAACTAAAACTGAGTTTGTGCAACCATTCTATATGAATAAAGTGTTTTTTGTTATGTGCCTGAATTTTACTGCCTACCCCATACAAAGCGGTGCAGCCTAATTGCCTGCTAAGTTCCTGAATGATAAATATCATCAGGGCTTTAGGACGAAGAGCATACATCTGTTTTTGTAATTCCTTGATAGCATTCTCAGTTTCGGCACTTTTGTTACCTTGCACACAGCCTATACGACATACCCATTCTTCATTTTCTTTATCAATCACAAAAGAAGCTTCACAGATAGCCTCCTGATAACTATCACAATGCAACGAGACCACTAATTCCCCCTCTTTGCGGAAACGTTCATTGTATCCGAGGTATATTTGTCCCTTTTCGCCGTTGTATTTCATTGTGAACTCTGCCAATTTGATAGGCTTTTCTTCTTGGATAATAGGCGTCAAAAAAGGCTGTTGCTTGATAAAAGCATAACAACTCAGCAAGGCTTTAGTTCGTTCTTTCTTGCCCCATTTGGTAGACATATACACCCTAAAAGGCTTAAAATAAATACGAGGACGGTGTGAAAGCACCCATTTATACTCCTCCGATTGTATCAAACTGAACCATTTTTTAGCAAATGGGATGTTTAACAAGGTGTGGAAGAGTATCTTGTTCTTTTGTTTTTTGATGTATTTGGGATTTTCGTTGGCAAAACTATGTTCTGTCAAAGCTAAAGCATCGTGTAGTAGTTCTCTTGTCGTCATTAATTCTCGATTGTTAATTGTTTATAGAGGCTCGTTTTCCAGCCTTTTTTATCAATATATTGCAACAATTGGTCAAAACGCGCTATCATCTGCTCACCACTGTTACGCATTACATACGCTGGAAAATTGAATTCTTTTTGGTGTAAATTGGTGAACTCCCAAGGGTGAAAGTACAAAGTAGCATAGCCCGTAGAGGTTACACATCTGTTCATTAAAGACTTATAAATCCACAAAGGAAAATTGTGAAAAGATAACCAGAAGAGCGAAATTCTAAACCAACTTACCGCTGTAGGGATTTGCCATAAGCCATTTTCGTTGAAAAATCGTTTTGGCACGTGCAATTTGTTGTATCTCCCTGGTAAAAATGTAGGATTTACCGATGAATTGTATTGATAACCGGCTTTTTTTACCTCCTCAGCACTTACTTCAAGCATTCTGGGCATACGCAATCCCTCAATAGTTACCTCAAATTGTTGTTCTAAAGCTTCTTTAGAGCGTTTGAGGTGCGTATTCTCAAATTCAGAATGGTAATAAGTGTGTGAGGCTAATTCGTGTCCCTCACGGAGGAATAAGGTCAGGGACTTGCTCGGCAAAGACTACCGTCGAAAAGAAAGTAGCCTTGGCGTTGTGTTTTTTGAGTAGGTCTAATATAGCGGTAAGCCCCTCGCGTGATATAGCTATTTGTCGCTCAAAAGCAATGTCGTAGCCGTATTCTTTGGGCATATCAAACTCTTCTATGTCGAAACTTAAATAAATCATTTTTATAATTATCAATTTCCTCTGTAAGTAGAATAACCATACGGAGATAATGTAATCGGAATATGATAATGCTGATTATCTTTTATCTCAAAAACTACTTCTATAAAAGGATAAAAAGTTTTTTGTTTCAATCTTTCAAAATAAGGAGTGATATAAAAAGTGAGTTTATAGACTCCGTTATTATTTTTATCAGATTCTTCTTTCAAAAAATCTTTAATTCTCCCATTGGTATCCGTATATTTTTCATCTATCAATATCCAATTTTGACTTTTATCTTGCTTAAATAGAGCTATTTTTACATTTGGAGCAGGTTTACCTTGTGAAATATCTAAAATATGACTTGACAATTGATATTTTTCTTGTGCCTGAATAAATGAACTAAAAAATATTAGCAATATTAGAATTGTATTTCTCATTTTTATATGTTTTTATTTATAATTTTTCTTCTTGAATAATATAACAAGGTCGGTCTTTAGTTTGTTTAAAGATTTTTCCTATGTAAATACCTATGATACCTAAAATGATGAGTTGTAACCCGCCAAAGAAAACAATCGTCATAATCAGTGAAGCCCAGCCCGATATTTCAGTGCCACTTGCAAAGGCATATATCACGTAAGGAATGTACAATAGTGATAAAGCAGAGAATGCAAAGCCTAAAAATACAGCTAAATATAAGGGTTTGATGCTGAAAGCAGTAACACCTGTAATCGCTAGTTGTAGCATCTTCTTAACAGTGTATTTACTTTCACCTGCAAAACGAGAAGCTGCAGTGTAAGGAATATAAGTTTGGCGGAATCCCACCCAAGGTATCATACCCCGCAAGAAAGGTTCATTTTCTCTCATCGAGCGAATTACCTCTACTACCGATTGATCTAAGAGTCTAAAATCAGTTGAACCCTCCTTGATTTCTATATCTGAAAGCAGATTGAGAAGTTTGTAAAACTGTTGAGAGCCTTTTTGTTTCTTTTTAGGGGTGTCGGCGGGATAGGTGCGCAAAGTAGCCACTACTTGATAGCCTTCTTCCCATTTGGCAATGAGTTCGGGCAAAAGAGTAGGGGGATGTTGCAAATCGCAATCCATAGAGATAACAGCATCAGCAAACGAGTGGTCTAATCCTGCTTTTACTGCTAATTGGTGACCAAAGTTACGCGAAAACGATAGATATTTCACACGAACATCACTTTCAACCAAAGATTTGAGTACCTCAAGAGAATTATCGCTGCTGCCATCGTTTACAAAAAGCAAAGTATAGCTATAATCAGAGAGTTTTTCAGCAAAAACACTCTGTATAGCTTCATATAACGGACGTATATTTTCACTTTCGTTATAATATGGTACTATTATTTCTATTGTTTTCATCTTCTAATTTCTTAGTCTACTAAATGTCTGATGACTGACAACTGAGTTGTTCGTATATAATCGCAAGCCAAATCAGCATTACGGGAACAGCTCTTAGTGAATACCGAATAATATAGGGCTCTTTCAGTGGTTTGAATAAATCAGTAGGGGAGAGTGAGCCTAACATAGCCAATACCAATAGAGTGATTTTGAGTTTAGGATGGAGCTCGCTTACCATATCCCAATTCCCACATAAGCTACTACATAAGTGCTATTTTCAGTACCTGTACTAAACAAACAGAGGAAAATACTCACTGAAGCTAATAAAAGTAATCTAAAATTGAGATTTTTATACTGCCGAATGCGTAAATAAGGTAGCGCAAATAGCCCTAACCCAATGAGAATGACTATACTGTTGTTGTTATAAATGCCTGTGCGTTGCAAAAAGCCTAAAAGTGATAGGTTTTGTAAGTTGTAAGTGGTGGTATTTAGGTTGGATACATTCTTTTCAGCCAAAGAAGCATACCAATCAAAATACTGTGAAACTACATAATCGGGTGAAGAGTAGAGCATTGGCAAACAAAATAAAGCGATGAGCCAAAATAACCCTGACCAAATAAATCGCCATTTGTCCTTAGCAAAGAAGAAAAATGCTAAGCCTACAATGCCATAGAGTTTAGTGAGTGTACCTATTACAATAAGCAAGGTTGCCCAATGACTCTGCCGACGCTCTATAAACACAAAAGCACCTACTAGTAGTGCTATCACGCTGATATTGAACTGTTGCATAGCAGCAGCGGTATACATATCGTGAGCAGCAATAAGCAGTACCGCAATAATTGCCTTTTTAGAGAGAGGCAATTGCCTAATTGCCCAATATAAAAAAGCTGCATTTGCCATTATCCACAAAGTACAACCTATCCACTTGGGTAACAAGGCAAACGGAGCGATAATCGCACTGAATAAGATACCGTAATGGTTTGTATCAAAATACTCGTCAGGATAGGGGAGGTAGAGGGGCAATTGCTTGAAGGTATGCCAAAATACCCCGTCAAAAATTAGGTAGTTGTTGAACTTGCCTGCTATCCATACGTTCTGCACTACAGTCGCCAGCGCAAGAGCAAACCATAGTATTGTGATAAAGCGGTAATTTTCAAATAGTTTTTTTAGCATTGTTATCAGTGTTATTTTTCAATCCATTGTTTCACTTCATCGCTAGAAGGTAAGGTTTTAGGGTCGATTACCTTTTCTAATTTGCCGTCTCTGCCAATGAGGTATTTTTGAAAATTCCATTTTACTTTAGAATCTTCTACACCGTTTTTTGCTTTCTGGGTAAGAAACTGATATAGAGGGTGCATATTCTTTCCTTTTACCGATATTTTGCTCATCATCGGGAATGTTACTCCATAGTTGATACTGCAAAATGAAGCGATTTGTTCATTACTACCTGGTTCTTGTCCTAAGAAATTATTAGCGGGGAACCCTATAATGATAAAATCTTTGTCCTTATACTGCTGATAAAGAGCTTCGAGTTCTTTGTATTGAGGGGTGAGACCGCATTTTGAGGCAGTATTAACAATCATTACTTTCTTGCCTTTGAGGTCGGCAAGAGCAAAGGGTTTACCGTTGATATCTTCTACAGTAAACTGATAAATAGTTTGATTATCAGCGTTATTTTGTGCTTGTAGATTTTCCATAGTGAGGGTGAATAAAGTGATAATAAAAATGAAGTATTTCATAGAAAAATTAAAATTTGTGGCAAAGTTACGCAAAAGGTTTGATTTATTAAAGAAAAACTTTATATTTGCCCAAAAATTAATAACTATGTTTTCAGAAAAAGCTTTTAAAATATTTGAAGAAAGTATTGCGCAATACCATATTGCCGACGATGTATATCAGCCTTTTGTAAACCCTTATCCGTCAACCGACTTGCTCAATCACTTGCTTTATCGCAAGAACTGGATTGACACCGTGCAATGGCATTACGAGGATATCATTCGCGACCCACATATCGACCCACTGGCTGCCCTTGACCTCAAGCGCAAAATTGATGCTTCTAACCAAGATCGCACTGATATGGTAGAGTATATAGATAGCTATTTCTTAGACTTGTATAAGGAGGTGAAAACACTTCCTGAAGCTACTATCAACACCGAAAGTCCTGCGTGGGCAGTGGATAGGCTTTCAATTTTAGCACTGAAAATTTACCATATGGAGGAAGAAGTGAACCGCCCCGATGCCACTCCTGAGCATCGCGCTAAATGCCAAGAAAAACTGAATGTTCTCCTCGAACAGAAAAAAGACCTCTCTACCGCTCTCGACCAGCTTTTAGACGATATCGCCGCTGGCAGAAAGTATATGAAGGTCTATAAACAAATGAAAATGTATAACGATGAAGAGCTAAACCCAGTACTGAGAGGAAGTAAATAAGAGATAATAAAAACTGCCTCAAAAATTTTGAGGCAGTTTTTTATTTGCTAATTTTCAAATTTGCTAATTAACGAATACTTGCTTTGAGGTATTCTCTGTTGAGACGTGCGATATTTTCAAGTGAAATACCTTTAGGGCATTCTACTTCGCAGGCACCAGTGTTAGTACAGTTACCAAAACCTTCGTGTTCCATTTGGTTTACCATATTGAGTACGCGCTCGGTAGCCTCTACACGACCTTGAGGAAGGAGGGCAAATTGCGATACTTTGGCAGCTACAAACAGCATAGCCGAAGAGTTTTTACAAGTAGCCACACAAGCTCCACAACCTATACAAGCCGCAGCGTCCATAGAGCGGTCGGCATCGCGTTTAGGGATAGGAATAGCGTTGGCATCTTGCGTATTACCAGAAGTGTTCACAGAGATATATCCTCCTGCTTGTTGAATGCGTTCAAAAGCAGTTCTATCTACCATCAAGTCTTTGATAACAGGGAAAGCAGTAGCGCGCCAAGGTTCAATAGTGATGGTATCACCATCTTTGAACATACGCATATGCAACTGACAAGTAGTTACCCCACGGTCAGGTCCGTGAGCTTCCCCATTGATGAAGAGAGAGCACATACCACAAATACCTTCACGGCAATCGTGGTCGAATGCTACAGGTTCTTCTCCTTTTTCAATGAGTTGTTCGTTGAGTACATCCAACATTTCCAAAAAAGACATATGGTCTGAAATGTTGGTTACTTTATAATCTACCATACGACCTTTCTCTTGCGAGTTTTTTTGTCGCCACACTTTGAGTGTTAGGTTCATCGTTGCCATATCTTTCTATTTATAACTACGTTGTTTAAGTTCAATATCTTTAAATACAAGAGGTTCTTTATGCATTACCTCTTCACTAGGGTTGTAGGTATTCACTACTTCTTTAGGATTACCAGTGTATTGCCAAGCGGCTACATAAGCATAGTTTTTGTCGTCGCGGAGGGCTTCCCCATCAGGAGTTTGATACTCTTCGCGGAAGTGACCACCACAAGACTCATTACGCTCTAAAGCGTCTTTAGCAAATAACTCACCAAGTTCAAGGAAGTCGGCTACACGACCCGCTTTTTCAAGCTCTACGTTCATACCAGTAAGTTCACCAGGTACTTTTACGTTTTTCCAGAAATCTTCGCGTATTTCGCGTATTTCTTTGATAGCTTCTTTCAAGCCTTCAGCATTACGCGCCATACCTACTTTATCCCACATCACTTTACCAAGTTTCTTGTGGAAGTAATCTACAGAGTGGGTACCCTTATTGTTGATGAAGTAAGCTAAACGCTCTTTTACGATGCGTTCTGCTTCGTCAAACTCAGGAGTATCAGTAGGGATTTTACCGGTACGGATATCAGCGGATAAGTAATCGCCAATAGTGTAAGGTAATACAAAGTAACCATCAGCTAAACCTTGCATCAAGGCAGAAGCTCCTAATCGGTTTGCCCCGTGGTCGGAGAAGTTTGCCTCACCGATAGCATAACAACCAGGTATAGTGGTCATCAAGTTGTAATCTACCCAAATACCACCCATAGTGTAGTGAGTAGCAGGATAAATCATCATTGGTGTTTTATAAGGGTTTTCGGCTACAATCTTTTCGTACATTTGGAAAAGGTTACCGTATTTGGCTTCTACGATTTTTTCACCACGTTTAGTAACTTCTTCTTTAGTAGGTTCTACCCCGTGGATTTTACATTGTTCTTTACCGTAACGTTCGATAGCAGAGGAGAAATCCAAATAAACAGCCTCACCTGTTTCGTTTACACCATAGCCTGCATCGCAACGCTCTTTAGCAGCACGTGAAGCCACGTCACGAGGCACGAGGTTACCGAAAGCAGGGTAACGGCGCTCCAAGTAGTAATCGCGGTCTTCTTCAGGGATTTCAGTAGGTTTTTTGCGTTTTTCGCGTATCGCTACTGCATCTTCCATTTTCTTAGGTACCCAAATACGTCCGTCGTTACGCAATGATTCGGACATCAAAGTTAATTTAGACTGATAGTCACCTGAACGAGGAATGCAAGTAGGGTGAATTTGAGTGAAACAAGGGTTAGCAAAGTAAGCACCTTTTTTGTGGATTTTCCAAGCTGCAGTAGCGTTAGAGCCCATCGCGTTGGTTGAAAGGAAGTATACGTTACCATAACCACCAGAGGCAATAACCACAGCGTGAGCAGAGTGGCGTTCAATTTCACCAGTAACAAGGTTACGAGCGATGATACCACGAGCTTTGCCGTCTACGATTACCACATCGAGCATTTCGTGGCGGTTGTACATATCAATTTTACCACGAGCGATTTGGCGGTTCATTGCGGCATAGCAACCGAGCAAGAGCTGTTGCCCTGTTTGACCTTTGGCATAGAAAGTACGAGAAACCAATACTCCACCGAAAGAACGGTTGTCTAAGAGTCCGCCGTAATCACGAGCGAAAGGTACGCCTTGCGCCACACATTGGTCGATGATATTGCCAGATACTTCAGCAAGACGATATACGTTTGCTTCACGAGCGCGGTAGTCGCCCCCTTTTACAGTATCGTAGAACAAGCGATAGATAGAGTCGCCATCGCCCATATAGTTTTTAGCGGCATTGATCCCCCCTTGAGCAGCGATAGAGTGTGCACGACGAGGAGAATCTTGGTAAGCAAATGCTTTCACGTTGTAGCCTAATTCAGCGAGGGTAGCTGCAGCCGAACCTCCTGCCAAGCCAGTACCTACCACAATCACATCGATATTACGCTTGTTAGCAGGGTTTACGAGGTTGATATGGTCTTTATATTTCGTCCATTTGTCCGCTATAGGACCTTCAGGAATTTTAGAATCTAATGTACTCATAAGATTAAGCTGTTAAAAATTTAATGTAATGGAAGAGGGCGATAAAGATAAAGCCTCCACAGATAATGTAAGAATACCAATTGCCAACGCAGCTGATAAACTTTTTGCGCTCATCGTCTTTCCAGCCCATAGATTGGAAAGATGATTGAAAGCCGTGTAGCAAGTGCAAAGCCAAAGCGATAAAGGCTAACACATAAATACCCACACGCACAGGGTTGTGGAATTTCTCTACTAATTCTTCGTAGTAGCGGTCGGGGTTTGGAGGTAATTGCTCGATGTACTTGTAGTTCATTTCACCTACCCAAAAATCATAGAGGTGCAACCCTAAGAAGAGAAGAATCACCACTCCTGTGATAATCATATTACGAGACATCCAAGTGGAGTTAGCACCCCCATTATAGCTGTAATATGCCTCACTACCACGAGCTTTTTTGTTTTGGATTTCCAAGACAAATCCCATAATGAAGTGGAACAACACCCCAGCGAGCAATACAGGTTGCAAAGCAAACTGAATAAGAGGATTGGTGCCCATAAAATGAGATAGCTCGTTGAAAGTACTCTCGCTAATCACAGAGGTGAAGTTTACCGCAAAGTGAATGATTAGAAAGAGAATGAGAAAGAGTGCCGAAAGAGCCATCGTCACCTTTCTTGCAACAGATGTTTTAAATAATCCTGCCATTCGTTTTATAGTTTTATATATGTATATATTACGTTAAACAATTTCGCTACAAAAGTACGGCATTTTTATCAGTTGTACAATAAAAAATGAACAAAAACCTTAATTTATATTCGGTTTAAAGAAGGAAATAAGAGTTAGTAGCTGAAATTGATTTATTAAGAGGAGATTAACATTCTGTATCGCTTTTTTTATTCTTTATAATTTCGTTCTTCTCAATCTTAAAGCATTACTTATAACACTTACAGAGCTAAAGCTCATTGCTAAGGCACCCAACATAGGAGAAAGCAAGATACCAAAAATAGGGTATAGCACCCCTGCCGCAACGGGAATACCTACGCTGTTATACACTAACGCAAAGAAAAGGTTTTCGCGTATGTTTTTCACCACCGCTTTGCTGAGTTTTTTGGCTTTTACAATTCCGCTCAAGTCGCCTTTTACCAAAGTGATTTTAGCACTTTCTATCGCAATATCAGTGCCATTACCCATTGCAATACCCACATTGGCTTGTGCTAAAGCAGGAGCATCGTTGATACCATCACCTGCCATTGCTACGATTTTACCTTCCGCTTGCAAACGCACTATTTCCTCTTGCTTGTTTTGAGGAAGCATTCCCGCTTTGTACTGAGTGATACCTATTTCTTTGGCTACAGCCTCAGCTGTAAGCGGATTATCACCGGTGAGCATCACGATTTCTACCCCTAAGTCTTGCAACTCTTGTATTGCTTCAGCAGTAGAAGCTTTTACTTTATCGGTTATGGCGACTGCCCCTATCACTTGGTTTCCTACGACTACAAGTGAAACGGTCTTTCCTTGCGCTTGTTCGGCTTTTACAGCAGTGCTTACTTCTTCCGGCAAAGCAATATTGAGTTCTTTTATCAGACGTTCGTTGCCAAAGAAATAATCTTTTCCTTCAAAAGTAGCTTTTACTCCTCTGCCCGCTATGGCTTCAAAGTGGGTGAAAGGTAAGGGAGTAATGCCTTGTGCTTGAGCATACGCATTGGTAGCTTTGGCAAGCGGATGTTCGCTTTGCTTGTTAAGACTGTAAAGCGCTTGTAGCAAGTCTTTTTCGGTAGTATTGCCAAAAGTGAGCACACGACTCACACTGGGTTTACCTTCAGTGAGAGTACCCGTTTTATCTACAACCAAAGTATTAACACGGTTCATCACTTCTAAGGCTTCGGCATTGCGTATCAAGATACCGTTTTGAGCCCCTTTGCCTACGCCTACCATTACCGACATAGGAGTGGCTAAACCAAGTGCGCAAGGACAAGCGATAATCAATACTGCTACGGCATTGAGCAGGGCGTATACGTAAGCATTTTCACCTCCAAAAACCGACCATATCACAAAGGTAAACACTGAAATACCTATCACAATAGGTACAAAGTAAGAGGCTATCTTGTCGGCTAAATTTTGAATAGGAGCACGGCTACTGCTGGCTTGTTGTACCAACTGTACGATTTGAGAGAGCAGGGTGTCGCTACCTACCTTTTCGGCTTGCATCACAAAGGACTGCATACCATTGAGCGTACCTGCCGATACTTTATTGCCCACTTCTTTTTCAGCAGGAATAGGTTCGCCCGTAATCATACTCTCGTCTATGCTCGCACTACCTTCGGTAATTACACCATCAACAGGGATTTTCTCCCCAGGTTTTACCCGAAGCAAATCGCCTTTTTTCACTTCTCCTATAGAGACGGTTACTTCTTTGCCGTGAATAATTTTAGTAGCTTCATTAGGCGCTAAGTTCAATAGTTTTTTGATAGCGCTTTGGGTACGACTGTGGGCATCGGCTTCGAGCACTTGTCCTAAGAGTACCAAAGTGAGAATGACGGTAGCAGCTTCGAAATACAAGTGTACTGAGCCGTGTTCTTTGAATTGTTCAGGGAACATATCAGGGACTAACAGTCCTACTACACTGAAAAGCCAAGCTACGCCAGCACCTATCCCTATGAGGGTAAACATATTGAAGCGCAAGGTCTTGATACTGCGCCAAGCCCTTTCGAAGAATATCCAGCAGAAATAAAACACTACGGGTAGTGATAACGCAAACTGCACCCAGTTCCAAGCACTTACGGGCATTAGCTCATACAGCGGATTGTCGTGCCACATTCCGCTCATTGCGATGATAAAGATAGGGAGCGTAAAGGCTACAGCACCCCAAAAATGACGACGTAACTTTTTGCGTTTTTGGTCTTCTGCACTTAGCCCCCTACCCCCCGAAGGGGGAAAAGCTACTTCTGTGCTTACTTGCTCTACTAAATCCATACCACATACGGGACAATCACCAGGGTGATCGTAGGTTTTATCGCCCTCACAGTGCATAGGACAATAGAAAATATGCCCCCTAACCCCCGAAGGGGGAAAATCTATAACAGAGCCTTTAGTTTTTTTTGGGGATTCTTCGTGGTGATGATGTTGTTGCTGAGCTCCTCCTACTTGCTCTACTAAATCCATACCACATATAGGGCAATCACCAGGGTGATCGTAGGTTTTATCGCCTTCGCAGTGCATAGGACAATAGAAAACACCAGAGCCTTCAGAATTTGAAGACTGATGAATGCTATAATGAGTACCCTCTAAGGCTTTTTCAAGAGCTTCAAAAGGGATTTCTCTATCGGTTTCGACAGTAGCTTTTTTAGTAGCGAAATCTACGGTAACAGCTGTTACACCTGCTACTTCAGAGAGCTTTTTTTGTACGGTATTGGCGCAACCTGTGCACCCCATACCTTCTATATTGTATTCCATAAATTGTAAATGTTAAAAAGTTATTTGTTTTACACTGCAAAGATACAGCAAAACATCTACTTGGATATTACACAATTTTGTATTTAATTTGTAAGATTTTAAACCTCATCTAAAGACTTACGTTTGTTATCTTTTATCTGCTTGAAAAAGCTAGGGGTGAGTCCTGTAACTTTTTTAAACTGATTGCTTAAGTGCGCTACACTTGAATAGTTGAGTTGATAAGCTATTTCACTAAGCGTCAGTTCGTCATATACTAAGAGTTCTTTTACTCTCTCAATCTTTTGAGCAATAAAGAATTTTTCAATAGTTCTGCCTTCTACCTCAGAAAACAAACGCGATAAAGCCCCGTAATCTCGACCTAATTCACTGCTGAGTATTTCAGAAAGGTTAAACGATAGTTTGTTGTCTTGATTATGTACCAAATTGATAATGATAGATTTAATTTTTTCAATAACAACACTTTTCTTATCGTTCATCACCTCAAACCCTAAGGGTAAGAGAGCTTGTTTGATAGCTTGTATCTCATCAGACGAAAGTTCCTGTGTAAAAGTAATTTCACCCAAATTGATGCTTTGTGGTGTTAAGCCTAATGCTTTTAACTGTTCATCGAGTACTATTATACAACGATGGCAGACCATATTTTTTACAAATAACTTTGTCATATATTCCCTTTAAGGATTAAGATATTATAAAGTGCTTAAAAGTGATACCCAAAACCTATATTCATATAGATAGGATACATATCAAAAGTAATTGTTTTAAAGTCCTTTTTGAAAATATTGTTTGTTGTATAGGATAATTCAGCATTGATGTTGAAATGCTTGAACGCTTGCCAAGAGCCTCCTATCAGTGTGCCCCAATGCCAATGGCGGAGATGATTGCTAAAATCATAAGAGGCTATCTGTCCGTTAGTGAAACTTACTTTCTCACCGATAGGACTACCTTCTCGTAAATAACCTTCGGTTACATAGCCTGAGAAATTACCGTCCATACGATAAGAAACAAATGTACCTAAGCACAGTTTCCAACGATTAGCAAGGCGATAGTTCAGTGATATGGGTAGGGTAACGAATGAACTTTTGTAAGTAGTATGTACATCACCCGTCCAATAACCCGCTACGTGGTTACCTTGTTCTATAATCTCCATTCCGTAGTTCTTTACATTCGCATCGGTTTCCATACCCTTTTCTTCCAATCGTAAGCTAGCTGAGATACCCCATTTAGGAGTAAGCCATTTGGTTACGGTTCCTTCAAATGAGCCATTAAACTTTGGGCTATATCCCTTTATCTTCCTTATTTCTTTAGGGAGTGGTATTGGGCTTGCACCTCCTATATTTACGCCAGCTTTTAGTTCGTATTCCCAACCTTTAGCTTCTGATTGTACAAGCGTTTCAGTACGTTCGTTTTGCGCGTATGAAAAACAGCTCAATAGCATTAAGCATACAATAACGATATTCTTTTTCATAACTTCATTATTCATAAGACAATTGCATTTCATCTACATAAAGAGTACTACCTACGGCTGCTGTAAAATCAGCACCTTTTTCACTGGAACTAAGTACTATAGCGAGACTATACTTTCCTTCTTTTAGTTTTTTAGTATCGATAGAGCGACCTTTTATTGTTTTAAAAGGAATAGAGAACTGTACCCAATTATCGGTTTCTCTCTTGTCGGTTAGTTGTGCCATTAACACTATATTATTGTGTGTTTTGATGTTAGTACCATCTAAATGAGGTACTTGAGAAGTTACCTCGTAGAACACTGCATAAATATCACATTTGTCTTTTTGGTTAGGTATTACATTGCCGTTTTTATCGGTAAGTTTTTCACCAGCTTTGTATTTGTAATATCCTGATAGATGAGTAGGTTTTCTTTTGAAAGGAATCCCGAAATGGGTAGATTTTGCAGGGGTGAACAAATTTATTTCAAAACTTCCTGTGAAGAGATTACCAGCTGCGATAGGAGCACCAAAAGTTTTTCCTAAGACCCCTGTGCTTTGTGTTACGAGTTTCACGCATTTCCCCCTGTATCCACTCTCACTCTGACTTGTAGGGAAGTCATCGGGTTTAGCATTACTGTTGGTAAATTTAAAACCTGCATTTCCGCTACTCCAAGCGATTTCTTGTCCGCTTACTGAGGTATCGTAAAAAGTGTAGTAGCCATCAGTAATACGAGCGTTTTCGAAGTGATAGTGAGCGATAATTTCATTAGTGAGACAACTCACTTTATAAGTTTTCTGCCAATTACCGTCCTCAGAGGTTACCACATAAGTTTGAGGGGTAGAGAAGTCGCGTACGGTACCGCTAGTAGGACTGATTGTTGCCCCTTGTGTAAGGGTGAAGCGAGGGGCGAGATTTTTTACTTTATCTAAATCGGTTACGTAGAGTTTTACCTCAGTGTTTTGGATTATGGGCTCACGAATGAGCAGATTGCCGTCGACCTCACAGGTTAGGATATCGGCTTCGGTATTTGGGGCTTCGCTTTTGATACAGCTTTGCAATGTGAATAGCGAGGCTATGGTAATGATGATGTTTTGAAGTTTCATATATGCTGTTCAATGAATTTAGACTGCAAAGGTAGGAAATAATTTTTTAATACCAATAATGCCAATAATACCAGAAATTAGAAAATGAGAGAATTAGAAAATGAGGAAAT